>DATEMM010000274.1:0-20441 GCA_035275605.1 Pyrinomonadaceae bacterium | reverse complement strand
TACCGTTCTTCGGACGGGTACGATATTCTGGTGGGCCGCGCCGCGCGCGACAACGACCACCTCACCTTCAAGGTCGCGCGCCCGCACGACCTTTGGCTACACGCGGCCGATTACCCTGGCTCTCATGTCATCATACGTAACCCGACGCGCTCGGACGTTCCGCACCGGACCATCATCGAGGCAGCGCAACTGGCCGCCCAATTCAGCCAGGCCCGCCGCGACTCAAAAGTTGACGTACACTACGCCCAGCGCAAATTCCTGTCCAAACCGAAAGGGGCTGCGCCCGGCCTCGTCCGCATGTCCAGCTTCCGCACCCTCACGGTCGAGCCGCGCGAGGGCATCGAGCGAATCTGAGCCGAAAGACCGTCCTGTCTTTGCTTGCGGGGCAGCGCCTTTGGAGTATAATCGTCGCGCTAAACCAAACCACAGACACTCTCCCTTTTATGCCGGCCTCAGGGTCGGTGGGATAATTTTAGGAGGAATTCGAGATGGGACTCTTTGACAACTTCAGCCAGATGTTCGGGACCGGAGCCGCGGCCGCCAAAGGCAAGGAAGACCAGTTCGCGCAGCTCAAGCAGAAATACCAGACGGTGCTCAATAAGATTGACGAAGAAGGCGCACACGTCGAGAACCTGCACATAGAAAACGACAAGCTTTTGATTCGGGCGAAGGCCGGGTCTGAGGATGCCAAGAACAGAATCTGGGATCAGATCAAGCTCGTTGACCAGAACTACGGGGACCTCACGGCAGACATTCAGGTGGACGACAAATATAACCAGCGTGAGACTGAAACCTACACAGTCAAGGCGGGCGACTCGCTCTGGCGCATCGCGCAAAACAAGCTCGGCGACGGCAACCGCTACATGGAAATCTTTTACGCCAACCGCGACAAGATGGATTCTCCGCAGTCCGTCATTCACCCCGGCGACGAGTTGAACGTCCCGAGAGGGTAAGCGCGGCGCTCAAAAATCATCAGGGACTTTTAGAGAAGCGACTGTCACCCCGCAGAGGCGTGACAGTCGCTTCTTGCTTTCGAGCAGGGTTGAGGTGAGAATGTTTTCATGAGTTCACCCAAGAGAAGCAAGCGTGATCGCTCGGCCCAGCTATTCTCCCGCGCCGTGGAGTTAATCCCCGGAGGCGTCAATTCCCCTGTCCGCGCCTTCCGTGGCGTCGGCGGAACCCCGCGCTTTATACGCAGCGCGCGCGGCGCTTTGATGACGGACGTTGACGGGCGCATCTACATAGACTACGTAGGCTCCTGGGGGCCTATGATTCTCGGCCACGCAGAGAGAGAGGTCATCACAGCACTTCACAGGGTCCTCGGCCGCGGCACGAGTTACGGCGCACCCACCGAGCTTGAAATCGAGATCGCCGAAGAGATTATTGACGCCGTTCCGTCCATTGAGATGGTGCGGATGGTCAATAGCGGCACAGAGGCCACCATGTCCGCCATTCGCCTGGCGCGCGGCGTCACCGGCCGCGACAAGCTGGTCAAGTTCGAGGGCTGCTATCACGGGCACGGCGACAGCTTGCTGGTCAAGGCCGGGTCCGGCGTCGCCACGCTGGGCCTCCCGGACAGCCCAGGCGTTCCGTCAGGGGTCGCGCAGAACACCATCACAGTTCCCTTTAACGACGGGGCGGCGCTCGAAAAGGCTTTTGACGAACACGGCGCGGGCATCGCCGCCGTCATCATCGAGCCCATCGTCGGCAACATGGGCTGCGTGCCGCCGCAGGACGGCTACCTGCAAAAGGTGCGCGAGGTGACGAAGAAGCACGGCGCGCTGCTCATCTTCGATGAAGTGATGACGGGTTTTCGTGTGGCGCGCGGGGGAGCGCAGGAGCTTTACGGCGTCCTTCCTGACATCACCACGCTTGGTAAGATTATCGGCGGCGGACTCCCCGTCGGAGCTTACGGCGCGAGCAAGGAGATCATGCAGCACATAGCTCCTGCGGGCAGCGTCTACCAGGCTGGCACACTCTCGGGCAATCCTCTGGCAATGACGGCGGGGTTGGTCACTCTCAAGCGCCTGCGCGACCCGGCGGTCTACTCCCAGCTTGAGCGCGCGGGTCGCCGCCTGACGGATGGCCTGCGGCGTGCCGCGCGCGAGGCCAGGGTGGAGACCGTCATCAACCGCGTCGGCTCCATGTGGACGACCTTCTTTGCTAAAAAGCCAGTGACCAACTGGGAGACCGCCGACAAGAGCAACCGCAACCTCTACGGCAGGTTCTTTCACGCGATGCTAGACGAAGGCATCTACCTCGCGCCTTCACAATTCGAGGCGGGCTTCATCGGCCTGGCACACACGGACGAGATGCTGGATCAGACGGTCGAGGCCGCCCGCAAAGCATTGAAAGCCGTGATGAGCGGGAAATAACTCGGCAGCGGGGGCGCGCTCCGGTTGTATGACTTGTCAGGCGGCACACCGACGACCCTTTACCGCTTGGCCCTTCATCACTGCTTCACCGGCAGGTCTACCATGAAACTCGTTCCCTGATCGGGTTGGCTTTCGACGGAGATGGTACCGCCGTGCTGCTCCACGATCTGCTTGACGATGGCGAGTCCCAATCCTGTGCCACGTTTTCTGGTCGTGAAGAAGGGCTCGAAGATGCGCGACTTGGTCCGCGCGTCCATGCCGCTGCCCTTATCCGTGACGGTGATGCGGGCGAAAGCGCCGGGGGCTTGCGTGCCTCGATGATTGTTTCCTTCCGCGGCCTTGCTCCGCTCCGCCGCGACTCGCTCGGTCGTGATGATGAGGGGCGACTTTTCCTTACTCGCATCGATGGCGTTGGCGAACAAATTGACGAAGACCTGTCGCAGTTGATCCGCGTCCCACTCGCCCCGCAAGACCTCGCTGCTGAAATGCCTTTCGACGGGCGTCTGCTTCTCCCGCGTCACGTCAGCGATCAGCTCCAGGCTTGAATCGAGCAGGGCGTGCAATTCGACTTCGGACAGTTCGAGCGGCCTTTGACGAGAGAACTGCGTCACGTCAACCACCAGCTTGTTCAGGTGATTGATGCCACGCTCGACCAGGTCAATCGTGCTCTGCGATTCCGCGTCCGTGCTCGTGTCGCGCAGCATGGAGACGCCCAGGCGTATGCTCCCCAGCGGGTTCTTGATTTCGTGCGCGACCTGCGCCACGGCCTGGCCCATCGCCGCCAGCGCTTCCGTTCTGCGCATGACGCTCTCAGCCTCGGCCGCCTCGGTCACGTCAACCAGCGTGACTATCTGTCCCTTGTCCCCATCAATCACGAGCGGCGAGGAGTAGACATCGAAGCTTCTGTTTTCGCAGTCGGGCGTGGTCTCGTTGCAGAGCCAGCGCCCGCGGTAAGTTGAATGCTCGACATGTGAAGAGGTGGCAGCCTCCAGCATCTTCATCGCGTCCGGCGAAGAGAGTTTGCTGTAAACGGAGGCTCCAACCCTGGCTTCGGGAAAGATTTTAAAGAAAGCTCCGTTGGCGCTGCGTATGCGATCGTGCGCGTCAATCGCGGCGACGGCGCTGACCATGCCTTCTAGCATCTGCGAGCTGAACTCGCGCTCGCGCCGCGCCTCGTCCATGCTCTCGCGCACCTGGCGAAAACGCCTCTGGGCTTCGCGTATGGTGTAGGCGGCGACGAGCGCGCCAATCAGGAGCGCGCTCACCGTCAGCAGATAAATTCTGCGGGCCGCGCTTCGTTGCAGCTCCTCGCTCCGGTAAAAGATGTCTTCCTGCTCGCGGCGAGTCTCTTCCAGCAGGCTGTCCAGTTGTTTTTCCGCGTCGCGGAACTTGACGTAGCCTTCACGCAGGTAGGCGTCCGTGTCCTCCGTGGCCTGAACGAAGGAGAGCAGGCTGTTATGTAGGCTGCGCCATTTTTCGTTTTCCGAGTAGGGCGGCCTTTCGAGCCTGCGTTGCAGGTCTCTCATTTCCGCTCGCGCGCGATTCAAGGGGGCCTCGAAAAGCGGCCGCGTATCTTCCGCCTCCTGGCCAAGTCTGCGCCCACGGGCTCTGGCCTCATTGTCCAGGCGCGTCGCCGAGATGCGAAGCTCCATCGTAAAGTCCCGGACGGCGGCGTAGCGCCTCTCGTCGTCCAGAATCTTCGCCCCGACCTCGTCGGTCTTCCGCACACTCAGGTAGCCGAGCAGGATGACGAGAGCCAGCAGGAGCGCGAACCCGACGATGATGGTCTTGAGCGCGGGCGCGAGATGAGCCGTCACCCTAGCCCTACGGCGCGGCGGAGGCTTATCGCCCACACCCTCCACACCCGGACTGAGACGGCGATAAACGACCTCGCCATCCTCATCCTGCTCTCCGGGCGTCGGTTTCTGCTCAAGCATAAGAATAAAAGAAGCACTGAGTACTAAGTACTGAGTATTGAGAAAAAGAAAGAAGGTCTTGTCTTTTAACTCAACACTCAGTACTCATCACTTCCTTACTTCCCTTTCGTGTCCATCCAGTTGTCGCCGGTGCCGACTTCGACTTTGAGGGGGACGTCCAGTTCGACGGCCGTCTCCATTTCGTGGCGCAGCAGCTCGGCAACGCGCGTCGCCTCATCCTTCGGGGCCTCCATGAGAATCTCATCGTGCACTTGCATCAGCATACGCGCTTTCAGACCTTCGCGCTTGATGGCCTCGTCCACGTGGAGCATGGCGATCTTGACTATGTCGCTCGCAGTGCCCTGGATGGGCATGTTGATGGCCTCGCGCTCGGCGCGCCCGCGTATGTTGCCGTTGCGGTCGTTGATGCCTGGGATCGGGCGTATGCGGCCGTAGATGGAGCGGACGTAGCCCAGCTCTCGCGCCTTCTCCGGGACCTCCTCCATGAAGCGGTGTACGCCCTTGTAAGTCTCGTAGTAGTCGTCAATCACTTTCTTAGCTTCCTTGCGCGAGATGCCGACCCGCTGCGACAGGCCGAAGGGTTCGATGGCGTAGGCGATGGCGAAGTTGACGATCTTGGCGAAGCGCCGCGCCTCGCTCAGCTCCTCCTTCGTCTTCGCGCCGAAGACGAGCCGCGCCGTGCGCTCGTGTATGTCGTCGTCCTTCTGAAACGCGTCGAGCATGACTGGGTCGTGTGTGACGTGTGCCAGCAGGCGAAGCTCCAACTGCGAGTAGTCCGCCGAGACCAGCTTGTGCCCTTTCTCGGCCACGAAGGCGCGGCGAATGCGCCGGCCCAATTCCGTGCGAATCGGAATGTTTTGCAGGTTCGGCTCGCTCGACGACAATCTCCCGGTCGCCGTCACTGTTTGGTTGAGCTGCCCGTGGATGCGCCCGTCATCGGCTATCTGCTCCGGGAGCGAGTCCGTATAAACGGTTTTGAGCTTATCCAGCTCGCGGTACTCTATAATCAAGCGCGGCAGTTCGTAACTCTGTGCCAGCTCTTCAAGAACGGCCTTGCTCGTCGAGACGCGCCCCGTAGAGGTCTTGCGGCCCGAGCTGATGTTGAGCTCTTCGAGCACGTCCCCGACCTGCTTGGGGGAGTTAATCTTAAATTCACGCCCCGCGACCTTGTAGATTTTCGCCGTCAGCTTTTCCAGCTCCGCGCCCAGGTATTTCGAAAGCTCGGAAAGAACTTTCGTGTCCACGCGCAGGCCCGCGCGCTCCATGCGATAGAGCAAGGGCGCGAGCGGCAATTCAATCTCGTTGTAAATCGCTTCGAGCCCATTCTCCAGCAACCGCCCGTGAAGGACGTGCGCCGTCTGCGCCGTCAGGTCCGCTACCTCTGCCGCGCGCCACTGCCCTTCAGTCCAGCCGACGGGCGCATCACCTGCGCCGTCCACGCCGACGGCCTCGCGCGCAAGGTCCGCCAACTCGTACTTGCTGCGGATTGGGTCGAGCAGATAAGCTGCGAGCAAGGTATCGTCCGTCACGCCTTCGGGCTCTATGCCCAGCGGCGCGAGGAGCGCGACCGCACGCTTGAGGTCATGAACCGATTTCGAGAGCAGTCCGTTTGACAGCACGTCACGCAAAGGCTCAATCGCGGCCTCAATCCCGTCTTCGAAGTTTTCCAGGTCAACGTATGCGGAAGCGCCAGCAGCGGTTGAGATGGCAACACCCGTCGGCGGCGCTGAATCGCGCACGCTTCCCTGCTGCCCGCCACCCACAGGGGAAGAATCCGCCACAGCGAAGCCCCAGTGTTCCGCTTCCCAGAGACCGCGGACGAGCGTGTCCAACTCTGCGCGCCTGCGCACGATGCGGTAACGGCGCGGCGCGGCCTCGCCTTCAACACTGGACGCCGCGTCGGAGAACTCTCGCGTGAGCGATTGGAATTCCAATTCACGAAAGAGCTGGTAGGCCGCGGCCCTGTCCGGCGGACGCGAGCGGAGCCTGTCCAGATCAAGCTCTATGTTGACGTCCGTCCTGATGGTCGCCAGGTCCAGGGATTGCCGGATGAGGTCCGGGTTATCCCGCAGCGATTCGCGGTAAGTTTTATGCTTGACCTCTTCCCAGCCTTTGAGCGCATTTTCAATTGAGCCGAACTGTTTGACTATCTGCACGGCCCCCTTGGCGCCGATGCCCGGAGCGCCAGGGATGTTATCGACCGAATCGCCCATCAGGCCCAGCAAGTCTGTAATCCGGGAGGGCGGCACGCCGAACTTGTTCTCGACCCAGGCCTCGTCGCACCACTCGACGGGCGGGACGGGCTCCTTGCGCTTGACGTTCTGCGAGTTCTGCCGCATGCAGATGATCCAGGGGTCGCGCACGAGCTGGCACATGTCCTTGTCGTTGGAGACGATGACTGCCTGCAAGCCACGCTCGGCCGCCTGCACGGCGAGCGTGCCGATGACGTCGTCAGCCTCGAAACCGGGCGCATTGAGAATCGGGATGTTGTAAACCTCGCAGACACGCATGATGTAGGGCAGTTGCGAGGTGAGGTCTTCGGGCATCTCGACGCGGTGGGCCTTGTAATCGGAGAAGGTCTCGTGTCGAAAAGTCTTTTCGCCTGACTCGAAAACGGCTGCGATGTAGTGCGGCTGCTCGTCCTGAAGGAGCTTGCGCAGCATGTTGGTGAAGACGAAGACGGCCTGCGTGACCTGACCCTGCGAATTGGTCAGGGGGTCTACGCGCCCCGCCATAGGGGCGAAGTAGGCGCGGAAGATGTGCGACATCGAGTCGATCAGGTAGACCCGCTCGGTCGGGGCCGCCGGCGTCGAAGTTTTTTTGCTTGCCATTTGACTTGATGATAGATAAAGCGTTGGCGGGTGACAAGTGCTGAAACAGTAGTGAAGTGGTGAGTAGGTTCAACGTAGGGAACGCGTCAACAGCTCTGCGGGGGGCGGAGGATTTTAGCCCAGGGCTTTAGCGCTGGGCCATTGTCGTGCTGCCCCTGACGGGGCTGGTTGAATGATTCCCCTAACATAGAATTCAACCCTCTCATCACTCATCACCTCTTTTTGAACTGTTGCGATAAAGCCGCACTAATATCGCGTTTTAGTGGTCTGGGCGCTACAGCGGGCGGGCGGTTTTTATGCTAACGTTAGCGAAATCGTGGTCGCGGTTGTGGGTACGGGGTTTGCTAAACTCCTGCATCGATTCGCCGCGACTGATGGCTGACGGTTTTGCCGATGATGTTTTGAAAGGTTCGGGCCGATTAATTTGGTCAAACAGACGACACTCGCCGCGCCGGTTGAGGCGAGCGGCATAGGGCTTCATACGGCGGTCCCGGTCCATCTCAGGCTCGTGCCTGCGCCGCCGGACACCGGCTACGTCTTCATTCGGACCGACCTCGGCGGCTTTGAGATTCCCGCCTCCGTCGAATGGGTGGCGCATTGCTCTTACGCTACGACGCTGATGCGCACGGGCGTCATGCTCTCGACCGTAGAGCACCTGCTCGCGGCCCTGCGCGGCGGCGGCGTCGATAACGCCTACATCGAGGTGGACAACCTCGAAATTCCCATCATGGACGGCTCGGCGGAAGTCTTTACGGAGATGGTCGAGCGCGCAGGCATAGTCGAGCAGCCGCTGGCCCGCAAGGCCCTGCTGGTGCGTGAGAAAGTCTCGATCGAACAGGGCGACCGCCGCATACAGATAGAGCCGGCCGATTCCTACCTGATAGATTGCCTGATTGACTTTCGCCACCCGCTCATAGGCGTCCAGCACTTTCGAGTCGATTTGACCAACGGGGCCTTCGGCCGCGAGATAGCGGCGGCGCGCACCTTCGGCTTCACGGAAGAGATAGAGGCCCTGCGCCGGGCCAATCTGATTCGCGGCGGCTCGCTTGAGAACGCGATCGTCCTGACCGAGGACGGGATGCTCAACGAGACGTCGCTCAGGTTCGCGGACGAATTCGTGCGGCACAAGATTCTGGACATCGTCGGCGACCTGGCCCTGCTGGGTATGCCCATTCTCGGGCGCGTCACGGCGCACAAGAGCGGGCACATCCTGCACGCGGCACTGATGACCAAACTCCTGCGCCAGCGCAGCGCCTGGGAGATAGTAGATATGAATCAGGAGCAGAGGCTAGAGGTCAGAGGTTGACCTCTCTAAACTGTCCCACCCTTCGGCCGTGGCGACTCAATCCGACGGCGCAAACTCATAGAAAATGTGTAGGCTCAAAGCCCCTGGCGTGACTTCGGGGCGAATCTCTGTTGCGCGCAGGCGCAGAGCGCCGCCCGAGCCTGTGATTGAAATGCGCGTGGAGAGCTGCGCGGCCTGTAGAATCTGGACCGGGTTGATGCGCCTGTCTATGGCGTTCTGTACCAGCCCGACGACCGCGCCGCTGGCGATGGAAGGAATGTTGCTGAGATGTATGTCCACGACCGTCACGCGCGCGTTTAAAACCTGCCGCTCCCTGTCGAACTCCAGCGTGATGACAGTATCGGCCCAGCCCTGAAAGTTGATGCATCCCAGGAGCGCCACGCTGTAAGAGCCTTTGAAGGCGAGCGGCGCGACCACCCTGCCGTTCTCGAACCTGACGGCCGTCCTGACGCCGCCGACCTCGCGCTCCAGTATGACGACGCTGTCACATGGGCCCGGTGCCAGCCCAGTGTGCGAGAGATCCGCCAGGGGCGATTGCCAACTCTTAAAGGTCGGCCCGCTCTTTTTCGGCTCGACCCTGGTGATGGAGAGGGGGAACGAAGGTGCTTTCAGCCGCGTGAAGATCACGTCCAGTAGAGAATTAAAGAACGGCTCGTTGAGCGTGACGGTTACTTCGGGCTGACCTGTTCTGACTTCCCGCGCGCGAGAACTCTCCTGGGCCGCCGCGCTGCGACACTGCACGCCTGCTCCGAGGGCGAGCGCCAGGCTAAAAGCGACTAGACGGCCGCGCCCGACCATTAAACTTTTCTTCTTCATTCCTCTCCCTAGCTTTTTATAGTCCGCTGCGGACGATGTCGTGGACTCTGATGAGGCCGACGCAGATTCGCTCCCCGTCAACGACGGGCAGGACGGAGATTTGGAAGGGCCTGTCTTCCATCAAGCGCAGGGCGTCGTAAGCCAGCATCTCCGGCGAGGCGATGACGGGATCGCGCGTCATGATTGCGCCACTCTGTAAATTCTCCAGCTCCGTGAGCTTGATTTTCTGAAGCACCCGCTTCAAATCGCCGTCCGTGATGATGCCAGCGAGACGGCCCTCGGCGTCCACGACGTTGACGGCCCCGAGCCCACCGCGACTGATGGCCTCGATCACTTCCATCCAAGCGGCATCCGTCCCGATAAGTGGATTCTCCGGCCCGCTGTGCATCAGGTCCGCGACCCTCAAAGTCAGGCGCTTACCCAGACGGCCCGCCGGGTGGTTGAGCGCGAAATCGTCCATCGTCAGCCCCTTGGTCTGCATCAGCGTCATCGCCAGCGCGTCGCCGATGGCCAGTGCCACCGTCGTGCTCGTGGTCGGAGCCAGATTGAGCGGGCAAGCCTCCTGGTCAACAGAGGCGTCCAGGACGACGTCCGCCGTGCGGGCCAGGGTCGAGCGAAGGTTCCCGACGATGGCGATGATCGGAACCTGCCGGTGCTTCACGTATGGAAGCATGGTGATGATTTCGTCTGTTTCGCCGCTGTTGCTGAGCGCAACGATGACGTCGTCGGAAGTCACCAGCCCGAGGCCGCCGTGCAGCGCGTCGGACGGGTGCAGGTAGACTGCGGCCGTGCCCGTGCTGGTCAGGGTCGCGGAGATTTTTTCGGCGATGTTGCCGGATTTCCCCACTCCCACCAGGACAACTTTGCCGCGGCAATTATGGAGTAGCTCCAGCGCCTGCTTGACCTGACGGCGCTTGAGCCTTGAGGCTGTGACGCGTATGGCCTCCGCCTCCATCAGCAGCAACTCGACCACCTGCGAGAAATGATTGCTTATCGTCATTCGCTTATCGAATCCGGCGGCAAAGCTTCCCCCCGCGCGCCGCCCAGACTTTTTTACAGACCGGAGGCATTGAGCATACGACGAAGCCCCGCGCAGCGACAAGACAGCAGGGGCGAGGGTCGTGTCCTAAATTGAATTACAGAACATGATCAGAGCGAAGCCGTCCGAGAGCCCCGAAGGGGCGTCATATGAAAGCCTGGGGCATCGCCCCAGGTAACAGACAGCGTATTAGATAAGCCCTGAAAGGGCGGAATATGGTATTGCGCCCTTTCAGGGCTTAATCCTTAAACTTGCATCTATTTCTGTGGTGATGCCCCAGGCTTTCATATGACGCCCCGTTGGGGCTTTCGCAGACTTTCCTCAGCTCATGTCATGTAATCAATTTAGGACACTACCGGGGCGAGGCTTTGAGATTCAGGCCCGGCTCAGCTTTTGTTCAGTTTCCGTATAGACATCCTTCCCTGGTTCGACTATATTGCCTACTCTCTAACATCTCAATCCGCTGGGGAGTCGAAGTTATTCGATGGCACGCTTCAGCTTAATTCCCAAAGAGGAGCAATACTTTTCCTTCTTCTCGCAGATGACCTCGTACATCTACGACGCTGCCCGCGTGCTCGTCGAGATGCTCAACGACGGTAAGGGCGATTACGCCAGCTATCTCAAGCGCATCAAGGACATCGAGCACGAATGCGACGATTTGACGCACTCGATCTCGACAAAATTGAACAAGTCTTTCATCACGCCGTTCGACCGCGAGGACATCTACCTCTTGTCCGGCGCGCTCGACGACATAGTGGATTTGATTGACGATGCGGCGCGGGTGATGGTGATGTACGACGTTCACGAGAGCACTCCCCCGGCGCGCCATTTCGCAGACGTGATTCAACGCATGGCCGTGCAGTTGCACGAGATAGTTTCGATGCTCGCCAAGCCGAACGGCATCAGCCCGCGCCTGGTCGAGCTGCACCGGCTGGAGAACGAGGGCGACGAAATTTACCACACGGCCGTCGCAGAGCTTTTCCGCAATACGACGGACCCGCTGACGGTAATTAAGTGGAAAGACATTTACGAGAAGCTGGAAGCCGCGGTTGACCGCTGCGAAAACGTCGCCAACATTATCGAGAGCGTCATCATCAAGCATACATAGAGCAGCTTTCAGTTTTCAGTTTTCAGTTTTGAGCAAAGACAAGTTTGCTTTTACTGGAAGCTGAAAACTGAAAACTGAAAACTGGCCTTTATGAACGTCACACTAGGCTTCGTCATCCTAATCATCTTCGTTGCGCTTGTTTTCGACTACATCAATGGTTTTCACGATGCCGCGAATTCCATTGCCACGGTTGTCTCGACCCGCGTGCTCTCGCCCGGTCTGGCCGTCATCTGGGCGGCCTTTTTCAACTTCATAGCCTTCGCCATCTTCGGCACACGCGTGGCCAAGACCATCGGCGGCGATCTAGTCAACATCAATCTGGTTGCCGCGGACATGCGCCTTTACGTCCTGCTGGCCGCTCTTTTAGGAGCAATCCTCTGGAACATCATCACCTGGTGGCTGGGCCTGCCGACATCCAGCTCGCACGCGCTCGTCGGCGGCTACGCGGGCGCAGCGGTTGCCGCCCACAAAAGCTTCGGCGGGCTGTTAATCGCTTCGGGCTGGATTAAGACGCTGGTCTTTATCGTGCTCTCGCCGCTGCTCGGCATGGTGCTCGGCTATATTTTCATGCTCTCGGTCTACTGGCTCTTCCGCCGCTCGTCGCCCAACCACGTAGACAAGACCTTTCGGCGTGGACAGCTCTTCTCGGCGGCGGCCTTCTCGCTTGGCCACGGCGGCAACGACGCGCAGAAGACCATGGGCATCATCACGGTGGCGCTCGTCGCCGGAAACCTCTTGACGGCCGCGCCCGGAGGCAAGCTCCCGGATATACCCTTGTGGGTGGTGCTGACGGCTCACGCGGCGATAGGATTGGGAACGCTCTCGGGCGGCTGGCGCATCGTGCACACGATGGGGTCTAGGATTACGAAACTGAAGCCCGTCGGCGGCTTCTGTGCCGAGTCGGCAGGTGCGGCGACTCTCTTCTTCGCGACGCTGACGGGGATTCCCGTTTCCACTACGCACACGATTACAGGGGCCATCGTCGGCGTTGGCGCGACGCGCCGGCTCTCGGCTGTAAAATGGGGCGTGGCCGGGCGCATCGTCTGGGCGTGGGTGCTGACGATTCCCATAGCCGCCATCATCGCGGCCATTTCCTATTTCATCATAGAGCTTATCTACAACCTGACTTCTCGCTGACAGCGCTTCTCTGACCTTTACTCGGCGCTTTCAAGTTCTGCGTGGTGGTCTTCAAAACTGTGGGCGGGACCGCAGACGAGCAGAATGGTCATGGGCGTCTGCCCTGTGTTCGTCAGAGTGTGCGCATGAAGGCGCGGAATGAAGACGGCATCGCCAGCGGCGACCTCGCAGACCTCAAGGCCGACGGTCATGCTCCCCGTCCCCTCCAGAATGTAATAAATCTCTTCGGTCTCGACGTGATGGTGACGCCCGACGCTCGCGCCAGGGGGCAGAACTTCCTCTGCCAGGCTGCACCGCTCGATGGCCGACGTGGTGCGGTCAATCAACGGGCGAATCTCCGAGCCGTGCGGCGTGTTGATGACGGCAGCGCGACGGCGATTAATGATAATCATCAGAGCAAGAACCTCCGGCCAATCGATCATCCAGGTGTGAATCCGAAGCGCGCGAAACGCAACTCACCATCAGCCAGTGGCGAGCCTGCCGCGCGCTATGTTATCTTCCCGCATCAACTGTAGGCCCGCGTAGCTCAGTGGATAGAGCGCTTGCCTCCGGAGCAAGAGGTCGCAGGTTCGACTCCTGCCGCGGGTATTGCATTTAGAGAAACCTCATTCAAGCTACACCGCCCAAGGCGGAACATCAAGAATGCTTAAAAAAACCTCGCTGACTCTGATTCTTTTGTTGACCTATGCCATAACGGCGGTCGCGCAAGGCGACCAGTGCACGCTGAAGCTGGCCGAGCTGCCGGCTGCGCCGGAATTGCGCGGCTTTTACGTCGGGATGACGATTGAGCAGGTCAAGGCGCGGCTGCCGAAGCTTCAACTGAAGCCAGCAGACGAGTTCGGATTCGCTTCCGTCAACATCTTTCCGGACTACGAGACGGGGATTGATAAGAACACCCTGGCTGGCGTGCGGACCGTGACGCTGGACTTCCTGGACGGCCGCGTCTTTTCCGTCTGGATCGGCTACAACCAATCGTTCAAGTGGCAGACCATAGATGAGTTCGTCTCGGGCATCATGGGCGCGCTCAAGCTGCCCAACGCCTGGAGGACTAAGTTTCGTAACCGCCTGCTCGACTGCTCGGACTTTACTGTCGGCGTCATTCCGGTCGGGCAGAGCCCGAGCCTCAAGCTCACCGACAGTGTCGCGAAAGCCACCCTGGGCCAGCGCCAGGCGGCCAAGGAAGAACCCGAACCTCAATGATTTCCTCTTCTGAAAGGAGAAGCGAGAATGCTCAAAGAGTTCAGGGAGTTCATCAAACGCGGGAACGTCATGGACCTGGCCGTCGCCGTCATCATCGCAGCGGCTTTCGGCAAGATTATCACCACGCTCGTCGAGGGCGTCATCATGCCGCCCATCGGGCAGCTCCTCGGCAAAGTGGATTTCTCCAGCCTCTTCTACGTGCTCGACACGTCCAAGGGCACGCCAGCCTCGCTCGCCGAAGCTAAAGCCCTGGGCGTACCCGTCATCGCCTACGGCCAGTTCATCAACGACATCATCACTTTCCTGATCGTCGCCTTCGTCGTCTTCCTGATCGTGCGAATGGTCAACCGCTTGAAGAGCAGTCAGGATCAGGGCGAGATTACCACCAAGGATTGCCCGCACTGTTTGTCCACCATCCCGCTCAAGGCCACGCGCTGCGCGGAGTGCTGCGTGGACTTACAGACGGTCTAGCCTGATGCGGGTGGCACTGAACTTGCCGAATCATCCGTGAACGCCGATGCGCGTATGGATAACGTGCATTGTTATAGACCAACCTGTACAAAACGAGGGGAAGGAGAATTGTTCATGGACGCATTTGAACTTTTAAAGAAAGACCACGAAAAGGTATCAGGCATTTTCGAGAAGCTGGACTCGACGACCGAACGCGGCGTCAAAACACGCGAGGAGCTTTTCACGCAGCTCAAGCAGGAACTGGACATCCACGCGCGCATCGAAGAGACGATCCTCTACCCAATCCTCAAGGAAGCCAAGGAGACCGAAGAGATCACGCTTGAGGCTTTCGAGGAGCACAACGTCGTCAAGCAGCTCCTGGCCGAGCTGGACACCATGTCTAAGGAGGACGAGACCTGGGGCGCGAAGCTGACCGTCCTCAAGGAAAACGTCGAGCATCACGTCGAGGAAGAAGAGGGCGAGATGTTCAAGAAGGCCAGGAAGGTCCTGAGCAAGGAGCAGATCGAGGAGTTGGGCGCGCAACTGGAGGCCGCCAAGCAAGACCAGAAAAAGGCCCTGGCCGCCGGCTAGCCCCGTACACACTCTGCTTCACACTGAAGGCGTCGCCATAGTCTGTCTAAGTCGAATTGACGCAGACTGTGGCGACGCCTTATTCTCTCAAGGATTATGCAAATTAGGCTTGACCCTCGCGTTCTAGTCCTGCACTTTGAGGCGAGCCCCCATCCTGCTCTACCAAAGGGACCGCAGCCGCACTTGTGCCAATAGTGGTCGGCTTGAAGAATAAAGGGGAGCGCGGGCCGGAGAATTCCCAACGTTATGCGCGAATGCCCACGGTGTGAACGGTGCTACGAAGACGAGGTGCTCGTCTGCCCGGAAGAGGGCGCGAACACCAAGCTGACGCTGCCGGGCGGGCCGCTGATGGCCGGGCGTTACCTGTTGGAAAAGCGCCTGGGTCGCGGCGCTATGGGCCAGGTCTACCTGGCGCGCGACCAGAATCTGGTCACGCGCCGCGTCGCCGTGAAGACAGTCCGGCCGGACATCCTCACGGACGAAGACATGCAGGAGGGCGAGGCCATCGCACGCTTCGAGCGAGAGGCGCGCACGGCAGCTTCCATCCGCCACACCAACGTCGTTGACGTGACGGACTTCGGCAAAAGTCCCGAAGGGGTCTTTTACCTGGTGATGGAGTACGTGCAGGGCGAGACGCTCCATCACCTGCTGCGGCGTGAAGGTACTTTGTCTGTTCATCGCACGCTCAATCTGCTGCGACAGGTGGCGGCCGGAGTCGAGGCCGCGCACGACGAGGGCATCCTGCACCGCGACTTGAAGCCCGCCAACATCTTCATCATGCAGCAGAAGAAGAAGACCGGCGCGGTCGTGGGCGATGGCATAGTCAAGGTGGGCGACTTCGGTCTGGCCAAAATCGTCAATCAGGCTATAGCCGATACTAGCGGCGTTTCGGGCAGCGGCCCGGCCTCGCGCGGCATCATCGGCACACCCGAATACATGGCCCCGGAGCAGATGCAGATGGAGACGAAGCTCGACGCGCGCGCGGATGTCTATGCGCTCGGCGTCATCGCCTATCACATGCTGGGCGGGCGGCCTCCCTTCTCCGGCGATCTGACGCAGCTCGTCATGCAGAAGATTATGAACGACCCTCCGGCGCTGAGCAGCCTGCGCTCGGACATCCCTAAAGATGTTGAGCAAGCCGTGATGCACGCCTTGGAGAAGGACGCGCAGAAGCGCCCGGCCACCGTCGCGGAGTGGATTGAAGAATTGGAGAGGGCCGCGGGCGAGGAGGAAGAGGAGGAGGGCAAAGAGTCCGAGTCGCGCGTCGTCGTCATGGCCCCGGTCGGCGCGGAAGTTTACGTGGACGACGAAAGACACGGCAGCATAGGCCGATCGGGTCGCGTCATTCTCAAGTCCATCGCTCCGGGCCGCCATGTCCTGCGCGTGGCCCGCGCGGGCGAGGTGGACGACGAGCGCGTGATTGAGATTCGCCCGGATTCCAGCGAGCAGATCATTCAGGCCGTCCTTCGCCCGCACCCGTCCGGCGGGCAGTTGACTCCTTCGCGCGGCGGGAGCATCGGCGGCGGAGTCAGCAGCCACGGCAGTCTTCCGGGCGTAGTGATGTGTGCCCAGTGCGGCTCGCGCTTTGCGGCCGGTGTCAAATTCTGCGGGCGCTGCGGCGGACGCGTCTTTCTTCCGGTTAACGAGGGACAGGCGAATCAGAGCGGCGGGGGCCGCAGCCTGGGCTCGCCTGGGAGCCTCGGCAGCGGCAGTCACGCCGTCGTCACACACGGTGCGAGCGGCATTCGCTGCGGGCGCTGCGGGACGAACTACCCCGCTGGCACAAAATTCTGCGGGCGTTGTGGCATTCCTATTCAGGGCGCGCCCGCCGCCCTGGTCTCCCCGCGACCCAGTCAGGTCGTCTGCCAGACCTGCCACACGCCGTACCCGGCCGGCACAAAGTTTTGCGGGCGTTGCGGCCATGTCATCAGGACTTGAGCGCGCCGCCGCATCCCGTATAATGCCAGGCAGGACATCGCGTTCTGATTCGCGAACGGCAAGCTCGACCGCTTTGCCTGCTTTTTGCCGGATGATGAAGAAAGCGTAAAGCGCCGCGGACCCAGGAGAGCGCGTCCGCAGGCGGCCTGGACTTAGAGATCGGTAATGAAACAATGCCCTGCTTGTAATCGCACTTACACGGATGACGCGCAGCTCTTTTGTCTGGAGGACGGCGCGCAATTAAGAGCCGTGGGTGGCGGCGGCGCTGCGCAATCATCTTTCGACCCGAACGCGACGCTCGCCTACACACCGGCACGCGAGACCAATCCCCCGCCCCAAAACTTTTACCCGCAGGCCCCGACAGGCCCGCCCGCCGCCGCGCCCCCTTCGTGGAGCCCGCCGTCTTACACGCCGTCGGCAACGACAGCTCGCAAGTCCAACAAGCCCTGGATTATTGGCGCAATCGCGGCGGTGGTCGTGCTCGGCATAGGCATCGTCGTCCTCTTGGCGGTCATCGGCCGCGACTCCGCGAGCAACACAAACAAGAACTCTAATCGCGCAATCGTCAGCAATGCCAACGCGCCGCGAGGCAACGCGAACAACGCGAACAAGGCGACTATCCCTTCGACCTCGAATCTGTTGAAGGATGACTTCTCTGCCGAGAACTGGCCCACCGGCGAGGGGGCCTACGGCAGCTTCTACGAAGACGGCGAGTACCACATGAAGGGCAAGCCAAAGCTCTACGTCTTCATGTTCCCGCTCAACAGGGCCAATTACGAGACGAAGGACGCGACCGTGAAGGTGACTACGCGCAGCGTGGACGGCAAATCCCCAGAGTACGGCTACGGGCTGATCGTCCACGGCAAGGCCGACCAGAAAGGCACATTGGATGGCTACGGCTTCCTGATTTACACGGGCGCGACGCCGAAGTACGAGATTGTCAGGTTCAACGGCGGAGAGCCGACGACCATTGTCCCTTGGGCGGCGTCCGGCGTGATTCGCGGCGGCACGAACTCCAACCAGATCGAGGTCCGAACCGACGGCTCTCAACTCAGCATGTACGTCAACGGCCAGTTCCTCAAGAGCATCACGGACACTGCGAATTTTAATGACGGCTACGTCGGCCTCTACACGAGCGAGACCAACGAGGTTGCCTTTGACGACATGGAAGTTGACAGGGAGACGAGCGATGCTAAGCGCTAGCGGCCGGGTTTAGATTCCAAGATGCAAGTTACTTTACGAGTGTTGTCCGGTCCGCATGCCGGGCGGAGCTTCGTCTTCAACCAGCACGACACCTTCCTCATCGGGCGGAGCGAGACGGCGCACCTCTGCCTGCCGGACGACAGGTACTTCTCACGCAACCACTGTATTCTGGAGATCGCCCCGCCCCGCTGCTTCCTACGCGACCTGGGCTCGCTCAACGGGACTTACGTCAACGGCCAGAAGGTGCAGGAGGCTTATCTCAAAAACGGAGACAGGATTCAGGGGGGTCAAACCGTCCTGGCCGTGGAGGTCAGCGCGGACCAGTTCCCTGCCCACCCGGAGATGCCGCCGACGCAGCCGGCGATCGTCATAGTCGAATGTCTCAACTGCGGCGCGCGTGAACAGGCAGAGGCCGCCTCGCCTGACGAGCGCCTGACCTTCCTCTGCGAAGATTGCCGCAAAGAACTGAGACGCCAGCCTCAGCCCGTCCCCGGCTACGAGATGGTCAAGGTCCTGGGACGCGGCGGGATGGGCTGCGTCATGCTCGCGCGCCACGAGCAGACCGGCGAAGCCGTCGCCATCAAAACTCTACTGCCGGAGGTGGCCGTCTCTGACCAGGCGCTCCGCCGCTTCATGCGCGAGATAGACGTCGCGGCATCATTACAACACCCGCACATCGTCCGCTTCATAGACCGCGGCACGAATAAGGGTGTGGTCTATCTCATCACTGAATTTGTGGAGGGGGCGGATGCTGCCAGGCTCGCGGATGCGCGCGGCGGGCGGCTTCCCTACCAGGAGGCTGTCAAGATCATCACCCAGGCGCTCGATGCGCTCCAATTCGCGCACACCAAGGGCTACATTCACCGCGACATCAAGGACCAGAACATTCTGGTCTCCGGCGCTTGGCCCAATTACACGAGCAAGCTGACAGACTTCGGGCTCGCCAAGAGTTTTACGCAGACGGGCATGAGCGGCGTGACGATGGCGGGCGACGTGGCGGGCACCTTCGCCTACATGCCGCCCGAGCAGATTAGAGACTTTCGTAACGTGCGCCCCTCGTCGGACATCTACGCGATGGGGATGACGGCGTACAGTCTGCTGACCGGGGCCATCGCGTTAGACCTCTCGCCGCGCGCGAACGTGGCCGAGACCGTCAAGGCCATTTTCGAGAAGCCCATCATCCCTGTGCGGAGCCGCGTCCCGGAAATCCCGGAGCCGGTCGCCAGCATCATCGAGCGCGCCATCGTCAAAGACCCGGCCCAGCGTTGGCCGTCTGCGGGAGCCATGCGCGACGCACTCTTGCGGTTCGGCTGAGCGCCGCTCTACTGTCCCCGCTTGACACTTCAACTACGCCACGTATAATTTTCCACGCTTTGCGGGCCGGTAGCTCAGTTGGTAGAGCAGCTGACTCTTAATCAGCGGGTCACAGGTTCGATCCCTGTCCGGCTCAGAATATTTATGAAGAGAAAGGGCGTTCATCATGAGCGCCCTTTCTTTTATGGTCGATTATCTTGTCATTCAGCCCGCCGCCTTGATAGCATTTTCCATCATGCCTAAGAACGTTATCTTCTCTGATGAGGTCGTCGAAGCGTTGCGTAGCTCCAAGATACTCGGCGTCCGTGCCGGGAGCGAGCATCGCTACACGGGGGTTTGGCTCGTGATGGTTGAAGGCAGGCTCTTTGTGCGTTCCTGGAATGACAAGCCGACGGGATGGTATCGCGCCTTCAAGAAAGAACCCGACGGGAGTATTCAAGTCTCAGGGATGGAGGTTGATGTGCGGGCCATGTCACCTCGAAGCGCGCGCATACGCGATGCGGTGACTGCGGCCTTTGGCCGGAAGTACAACACGAAGGCATCTCTGAAATGGGTCGAAGGCTTCGCAGAGCCCTCGCGTGTCCTCACGACCCTGGAACTCGTTCCCCGCTAGGTCGCGTGAAACCGGAACTTTCTTGACAGCACGGCGTTAATGGAGCGACCGTGGTTTCTACATCCGGCAATCATAATCGGAAATCGAAGAGAGCTCTCTTATGATGAGATATTACTACTCAGCACTGAGCTTTATTCTGCTTACTTTGGCTTTGCCCTTTTCGCTTCCAGCGCAGTCCGTTCAGAAATCGCCACCGACTTTGTTAGAGGTTAATCAGAAAGCCAAAGATTATCAGATTAAAGAATCCGAAGAGCATTTGTTTGCCTTTGAGCTCAAAGAGGGGCGACGTTATTGGATCGTCGTGGAACAAAAAGGCATTGACCTGGTTCTGCGCTTAACCGATGCCGAGGGCAAGCTCATCAAAGAACAGGATTCGACGAACGGCAATACTGGCCCTGAAGAGATATTTTTCGGGCCGGAAAAGAACAATCGTTTTTTCCTTTCGGTTAAGCCGTTAAAAAAGCCTAAGAATCCGCCGGCCGGGCCGTATTCGATTCGCGTCACCCAGCTTTCCAGCCAGATGACGGCTCACCGGCTCGAAGCTCTGCAACAGGATTTCGATTTGCTCGTCGGCAGCCTGAAG
>DATEMM010000273.1:0-11942 GCA_035275605.1 Pyrinomonadaceae bacterium | reverse complement strand
TCCATCGCTAATGCCTAACTTCAGGGTCTTCAGCCTTCTATCTTAACAGAATTGAAGAAGGAATCCCGTTCGGCGTTCGGGGCGGACTGCCTTTCATATAACGATTAAATTAATCCGCGCCCATCGCTTCCGGCTGCGGAGCGCGCTGCCTCAGGCGATTCGAGTAGAGCGGGAAGCGAGAAGTTAGTTCGGCGACCTCCCCCTGGATTTTGCGGCGCACGTCTTCGGACTGCGGGTCGTGCAGGACTTCAGCGATGAGGCGTCCGACCGTTCGCATCTCGTCTTCGCCCATGCCGCGCGTCGTCAGCGCGGGTGTGCCAATTCGTATCCCGGAAGTGACAAACGGCTTGTTGGTATCAAACGGAATCGTGTTCTTGTTGACAGTGATGTGCGCGGCCTCCAGAGCCTTTTCCGCGTCCTTGCCCGTAATTCCCTTGCCTTCCATGAAGACGTCCACGAGCATCAGGTGGTTGTCCGTGCCGCCGGAGACGATTCGCAATCCGTGCTCGGCAAGAGCCGCCGCCAGCGCCTTAGCGTTCTTCAGGACGTTTTGCTGGTACTCCTTGAAGTCGTCGCGGAGCGCCTCGCCGAAGGCGACGGCCTTGGCGGCGATGATGTGTACGAGCGGGCCGCCCTGCACGCCTGGGAACAGTTTACGGTTGACTTCCGCCGCGTGCTCCTCCTTGCAGAGAATGAGGCCCCCACGCGGGCCGCGCAGCGTCTTGTGCGTGGTGGTCGTGACGTAGTCGGCGTGCGGCACGGGCGAAGGGTGCAGGCCGGCGGCGATGGGGCCGGCTATGTGCGCGATGTCCGCGAACATGCGTGCGCCGACGCTCTTTGCGATCTCGCCGATGCGCTCGAAGTCTATGGTCCGCGGGTAGGCGCTCGCGCCGCAAACGATGAGCTTTGGTTTATGCTCTTCGGCGATGCGCTGCAACTCGTCGTAGTCGATCTGTTCGGTCTCGCGCGAGACGCCGTAGTCGGCGACCTTATAACTGAAGCCGGAGAAGTTCATCGGGTGACCGTGCGTCAGGTGGCCGCCGTGCGAGAGATTCATCCCCAGAATCTGGTCGCCGTAACTGATGGCCGCGAGGTAGACGGCCATGTTGGCCTGCGCGCCGGAGTGCGGCTGGACGTTGGCATGGTCCGCGCCGAAGAGTTCTTTGGCACGGTCAATGGCCGCCTGCTCGACCACGTCAGTCCATTCGCAGCCGCCGTAGTAGCGCTTCTTCGGGTAGCCCTCGGCGTACTTGTTCGTGAAGACCGAGCCCATCGCTTCGAGCACGGCCTCGCTGACGAAGTTTTCCGACGCGATCAGCTCAAGCCCCTCGGCCTGCCGCCTGACCTCTTCGTCAATAGCGTTGCCGATTAAAGGATCAACTTCCGCGAGGCGTGCATTAAAGCGTTCGCTCATCATTTTCCTCTCTGACAATTTCTCCGGGTCATTCACACCCGGTGGACTCTTTTTCAATCTCCCTGATCTTTTCGACGCGCGCGGCGTGGCGGCCCCCGTCGAAGCTTGAGCCGAACCAGGCGCGCACGATCTTGGGTATCTCTTCCTCGGGCGTGGTGCGTGCGCCGATGGAGAGGACGTTGGCATCGTTGTGCTGGCGCGCGAGCCGCGCTGTCTCCTCCGACCAGGCGACGGCCGCGCGCACGCCCGGAACCTTGTTGGCCGCAATCGCCATCCCCGTGCCGGAGCCGCAGACGAGCACGCCCTGCTCCGCCTCGCCGCGCGCAACCCTTTCGGCCACCTTGCGCGCGTAGTCCGGGTAATCCACGGAATCCTCAGAGACCGTGCCCAAGTCTTCCACCTCCAGGCCGAGCTCACGAAAAAGGGGCTTCAAACGCTCCTTCTCAACGTAGCCCGCGTGGTCGCTGGCGAGTGCTATTTTCATAATGAGTTCCGGCTCTCAGGGCCGCCCCTTCAGGTCTTCTTTTGGTAGAGAGCTGATGTTACCTCACGCTTTCGAGAGCGCGCAAACCTCAGCCGGGTATCGGCAGCAGATGAAAGCGCATGAACGAGAGAATTTGCCTGATTATCTCGCCCGAGGTCTCGCTCTCATCAAACAGGTCGAAAGCGTGCGGGGCCGCCGGGTGGTTGACAAGCGTCACCGGCAGATTGTGGGCCAACGCCTCGCACATGAAGCTGTCAATCGTTTCGTTCAAGTGAGGCGTCTCGTCCCGGCCTGCTCTCACAATGAAGAGAGGCAAACCCGGCGGAAGATCAATGACAGATTTCCCGGAGCACGGATTGACGAATCCCCACCTGCGCGCGGCCTCAGCGACGTGCGTGGCCCCGCCCAGGTCCAGCATGAGTCCGTAGCAGAGGGCGGCGCATTTCAGAAAGTCATTGCTTTCCCGCATCAGCGCCGACAGGGTGAGCGGGACGTTGCCGGAACAGGCCCACACGCCGATTCTGTTTTCGTCAATGCAGAGCCGGGCGGCGTTTCGCCGCAGATGTTCGAGCAGGGCTTGAAGGTCCGACGCGGGTTCCCGGTTCGTGTAGATGATAGCCACCAGCCCCGAGGCAGCCGTCAATCGTCCCCAGGAGATGTAAGATTGCATCTCTTTGAACTTGCAGCCCAGAATCATCTGTGCCCCCGCGTCGGAATACCCTGTGACGAAGACGACGGCGGGCGTCCGTGCCCCGCTGCCCTGCGAACCAGGCGGGTAGTAGACGTCCATCGTCTGAGCGCCCGCCTCGCTTTCTACGTAAGGGAGATCGTGTAGAACTCTCACGTCGGTCATGCCGTGGATGCTGTAGACCACTTTTTTTTGCGAGACGTGCTCCTGTTGCGAATTCTGACTCATGGACGAGCCTCCTTCGTAGAATCGTTCTCGGAAATGAAAAACCCGCCGGACAGGATCTGCCTCGACGGATTTCAGTTCGGACTGCACAAGAAGCTTTCCGGCACAGTGCTCTTTCAGCGTCTTATACACCTCCCGCGAGAGTTAAGTCCAGTCATCAACCTTTTTGACCCTGAAAGGGTCATATAAAATAGCCAGGGGCAACGCCCCAGGCTATTATATTCGACCCCTTCGGGGTCAGTATGTTTTTCTCTTCTTCTACCGTGGCCATGCCCCCGGCTCTTATCCTCGTCCCTTGCTTTTCGCCGCGGCTATCCATCACAATAAGTCAAATTTTCTCCACACCCCGCGGACGAACCCTCGGGGGATTTACCAGTAACGAGAGGTCTTGAATGAGATTGACGTTTTCTTCGACGGTCCGTGCACTCTTCGTCGTGGCGCTCCTGGCGCACGGCGCGGCCCTGGCCCTGCCCGCCGCCCCGCAGCAGGCCAAGCAGGACAAGGCGGCCAAGGTTCCGGACGCAGAACGCAAGGCGGCGCAAAAGATTGACGAGGCGAAAGACGCCGCGTCCAAGATGCAGGCGGCCACCGATTTCATACAGAAATATCCGGCCAGCTCGCTTCGCCCTAAAGTAGTTGATTTGCTCGTCGGACAGATCGCAGACCTACAGGACAACGCGCAGAAGATTTCCCTGGCTGAGAGCTTCATGGGCACCTTCATGGAGGCCAGCGAGGCCAACCGCATGTACCCGATTCTCATTGACGCGTACATCTCCGCCAAGCGCACTGAAGACGCCTTCAACGCCGCGAGGCCGTGGCTTGAGCTGAACCCGAACGAGGTTGACGTGCTCTACCTGCTGGCCGTCACTGGCACAGCCGAGGCACAGCGGCAGAATCCGAAATTCGTCAAGGACAGCGAGCGGTACGGGCTCAAGGCCATCGAGCTGATAGAGGCCGACAAGCGCCCCGCTGGCATCACGGTTGAAGGCTGGAACAAGAACAAGTCCCAATGGCTCCCGCAGCTTTACCAGTCTATGGGGCTGATCGCGATGTTGAACGGCAACAACTCGGACGCGCTGGCGAAACTTCAGAAGTCCATCACGCTCGGCCCGAATGATCCTTTCAACTACGTGCTGTTGACCAGCCTCAAGAACGAAGAGTACACGAAGGCGGCCAGGCAATTTCAGGCCATGCCGTCCGGCCCGGACAAGACGGCGGCCGAGAAGAAGGTCAATGCGCAGCTCGACGAGCTGATAGACATCTACGCACACGCGCTGGGGCTGATGGAGGGCAAGCCGCAGTTCGAGCCAGTGCGCGGCCAGATTCTGTCCGACCTGACCACCTACTACAAGTACAGGCACCAGGACTCGACGGCCGGGATGCAGGAACTAATCAACAAGTACAAGCAGCCGGCGACGCCCTAGCCTCTTTAGCGTCGCGCCTCTCGGGTTCAACTCTCAACCAAAGCAGCGCGGGCGCGCCAGCAAGTGCCCGCGCTGCTTCTTCTTTAGTAAATGGTGAATCGTAAATGGTAAATAGAAGAACGGTCTTTCTTGTTCCATTTACGATTTACGGTTCACCATTTACCATTTACGATTTACTATTGTCTCCATCAGGTCGGTAGAAAAGGCAGAAACGCTCATGCGCTGGTCACAATATTTCATTCCCACTCTTCGCGAAGACCCGGCCGATGCCGAGGTCATTTCGCACCGCCTCCTGCTTCGCGCGGGGCTGGTGCGGCAACTCTCCGCGGGCGTCTACTCTATGCTCCCGCTCGCGCAGCGCGTCTGTTTGAAGATCATGCAAATCCTGCGCGAAGAGATGAACCGCATCGGCGGCCAGGAGTTTTACCTGCCCGCCTTGAACCCGCGAGAGCTCTGGGAAGAGTCCGGGCGCTGGGCCGTGATGGGCGAGAATATGTTTCGCCTCAAAGACCGCAAAGGGGCGGACCTCTGCCTGGGGATGACGCACGAGGAGGTCTTCACCTCGATTGCGCGAAATGAGATTCGCTCTTACAAGCAACTACCGCAGGTCTGGTATCAGATACAGTTGAAATTCCGCGACGAGGCGCGCCCCAAATCCGGCGTGCTGCGCGTCCGCCAGTTCATCATGAAGGACGCCTACTCGTTTGACGTTGACCAGGCGGGTCTGGACAAATCTTTCGAGGACCAGCGCGAAGCCTATAAACGTATCTTCGACCGTTGCGGATTGAAGTACACCATCGTCGAAGCCTCTTCGGGCTCGATGGGCGGCTCGGCTTCCAACGAGTTCATGGTCAGGACGGAGGCGGGCGAAGACCTGATCGCAACGTGCGAAACTTGTGGCTATGCCGCGAACCTGGAAAAAGCTACCTCGCGCCTCGCAGAGGTCAAGGACGGAATCGGCCTCGACGCCCCCGTGGAGTTTCCCACTCCCGGCGTGCGGACGATTGAAGATTTGACGACCTTTCCGGGCGGGGCCGATGCAGATAGACAGATCAAGACGCTCGTCTACGTTTCCAACAGGGGAGGCGAATCCGAGCTTGTCCTAGCGCTCCTGCGCGGCGACCACCAGTTGCACGAGACCAAGCTGCTGGACGTGCTCGGCGGCGAAGAAGTGCGCCCGGCCCGTCCGGAAGAGATACGCGATTTGCTCGGCGCGGGCACCGGGAGCCTCGGCGGCGTCGGCGCGAAAGCAAAGGCTCGCGCTTTGGGGCGTGAGCTTCGCATTCTCGCCGACTTCGCTTTGAAGAATCGGCGCAACATGACGACGGGCGCGAACAAGGACGACCATCACCTGCGCGGCGTCAACATCTCGCGCGACATCCCCGTGGACAAGTGGGTTGACCTGCGCATCGTCGCTTCCGGCGAAGGCTGCCCCGCTTGCGAATCTGGCGTACTCGAAGTCGCAAAGTCTCTGGAGATCGGCCACATCTTCAAGCTCGGGACGAAGTATTCCGAGTCTATGGGCGCGCACGTCCTGACGCAGGACGGCAAAGAGGTGCCCATCGTGATGGGCAGCTACGGCATAGGCGTCGAGCGCATCATGGCTTCCGCGATAGAGCTGCACCACGACGCGGACGGCATCATCTGGCCCAAAGCGATTGCGCCTTTCGACTGCGTCGTGACCATCACGAACATGAAGCAGGAGGAGTTGCGTGAGGCTGGCGAAAAGCTCTATCACGATTTGCAGCGCGCGGGTCTGGATGTGCTCCTGGACGATAGGGAGGAGCGCGCGGGCGTCAAGTTCAAGGACGCTGACCTGATCGGCATTCCCTACCGCATCACCATCGGCAAGAAGGTGGCCGACGGTCAGGTGGAGCTGTTCGACCGCGCCACGAAGCAGACAGAGGACGTCAGGCTCAAGGACCTGGTCGAGCGCGTGCAGGGTCTTGCGCTCGCCGGGCTCTAAAAGTTATTTCGGAGGGGGCCGTGGCTTCGACAAAATGCCCGGCTTGCGGGCTGGACAACTATTCGAGCGCGCTGGTGTGCAGGCGCTGCTACTGCCCGCTGATGGGTGAGTTCGCCCAGGCCATGCGGGCCAACGTCCCGGCACCGAAACGCACGTCCTACCGCTGGATCGCCGGCGCAGCTTTAATTTCGCTTGCTTACGGGGTCATGCTCTATTGTGCCATCTTCCTCTTCAACGTCATCCCGAACGCGATGCACAGCGCCGATACCGGCTGGACGGATTTTACAGAGGAGCAGTTGAGCAGCATGAAATTCTGGTTCTTTACTCTGCTCCTAGGCGGGATTGTCCTGATTTTCTTCCTTTTCTACCGGCGCAGAAGTAAGTACGATTCGTGAGGAGGTCCGTTCACGTGAAGGCGTGGTTGAGAACTACATTGTTGCTGGTCGGCGGATGCGTCCTTCTCCCAGCTTCGCAGGCGCGCGCCTGCTCTCGCGTCACCCCTTTCTCTTTCAGCGAGCTGTTCGCGGCCGACGTGATCGTGCGCGTCACCGCAGACGAGTACGTAGTCATGCCGGACCTGACCAGGACGACGAACGGGGTGCCGGATTCGATCGTCGAGTTCAAGGTGGAAGAGACGCTCAAGGGCGAAGGTGTGCCAGAGAGCATACAGCTCAACGCCTACCTGAGTGACAAAGACGACTTCAACGACGTGGCCGTGCCGTATAAATTCGTGCGGCCCGGCGGGCGCTCAGGAAGCTGCTTCGCCAACACCTACAAGCGCGGGGCGCAGTTCCTTCTCTTCCTGAAAAGAAGCGGCGCCGGTTACACCTCTTACGTCAGCCCGCTCGGTCCTGTGAACGAGCAGTTGAGGTCGGAGAAAGACCCCTGGCTGCTCTGGGTTAAGGTGCGCTTGAACCCCTGCGGCAAGCTCTACGAGGGTGACGCAATTTACGAGAAGCTGAAAGAGGAGAAATTTTCCGAAGTCGGGAAGGAAAAAACCAACACGTACAGAATGGGGAAATGCTACATAGAGAAGTACGGGGCGATAGACGACGGGAGCGATCAGTACCTGAAGTACATCAAGCGTTGGGTGGAGAAATATGAAAAGGAAGAAGAGCAGAAGTGAGCAGATATTTATCCAACCTGTTTCTTCTGGCCTTCGGCCTCCTTTCCCTGAGCGCGCCTCCTCCAGCGAGAGCGCAGGAGGACCCGCTGCCCGAGCTGGTCCGGCGCATCAAGCCCTCCGTGGTCGCCATCGTCACCTACGACGCGCGCGGCGAGAGGCTGTCGCGTGGGAGCGGTTTTTTCACCGCGCCCGACCGCGTGGTGACGAATCGCCACGTGATCGAAGGCGCGTACAAGGCTGAGATTCACACCGTCAACGATCTGACCTACAACGTCAAGGGCGTCCTGGCCGTGGACGGCGAGGGCGACATAGCGCTTCTTCAGGTTGACATTCCGCCCACGGCCGCCAGCCCCTTGACGGTCGTTCGCACCTCGCCGCAGGAGGGCGAATCCATCGTCGTCATAGGAAACCCGCTCGGCCTGGAAGGCAGCATCTCGAACGGCATTGTCTCGGCCGTGCGCGACATCCCGAACTTCGGGCGCATCATTCAGATTACCGCGCCCATCTCGCCAGGGTCCTCCGGCAGCCCCGTCATCAACCTGCGCGGCGAGGTCGTCGGCGTGGCCACGCTCCAACTGGCCGACGGCCAGAGTCTCAACTTCGCCGTTCCCTCGGACCGCGTGGCACAGCTTCAGGCCGGCACGGCCCGCACGCTCGGCGACCTGGTGGTGGCAACTCGCCGCAGCCAGCGAGCCTCTGCCGAGAAGTTCTACATGCAGGGTCTTGGGTTTCTCTCGCGCGACGACTGCGAGAAGGCTTTGCCCTACTTCAGGAAGGCGACGGATGCCGACCCGGACTACGCGGACGCCTGGGCGCAGACGGGTTTTTGCAACGGCATGCTGGGCCGCCACGCAGAGGCGTTGAAGGCTTCACGCCAGGCGATTCGATTAAAACCGGATTCGCCCGAATCCTACCTCAACCTGGGCTCGGCCTTCGCGTACCTGGGGCAGTTCAAGGAATCCGCGGACGCGTACCGCCAGGCGCTCCGGCTTGACCCGAACAATGCGGACACGCACTTTGCGCTCGGCGTCACCTACGGCAAGATGGGGCGCACGGAAGACGAGGTGCAATCCTACAAGCAGGCCATTCGGCTCCGCCCGGATTTCGTGACGGCCTACGAGAAGCTGGCACAGGGCTACTTCCGCCTGAACCGTTTTCTTGAAGCCGTCAACAGCTACAAGGTGATCGTGCAGCTTAAGCCGGGCGACGGCGTGGCCTACGACAACCTGGGCGTGGCCTATCTGAAGCTGAAGCAGTACGCGGACGCGGTCGAGTCCTTCAAGCAGGCGATTCGCCTGAGACCGGATTTCGGGCGCGCCTACTACAACCTGGGGCTAGCCTACCTCTCGCTCAACGACCGTGACGCGGCCCTCGAACAATACAACCTCCTCAAAGTCATCGACCCCGACCGCGCCGACAAACTCTACAACGTCATCAATCCGTGAGCAGTGGGCAGTGGTCGGTGGCCAGTGGTCAGTAAAAAGCATTTGTCTTTAACTGACCACTGGCCACCGACCACTGACCGCTATTTCATCACTTCGCTGACGAGGGCCGTCAGCGCGTTGTCTAGGAGTGTTTTGTTGTTCTGTAGTTCGCCGTGGAGGTCGCAGGCGAAGACGGCGTAGGAGATGGGGAGCGTTGTGCCAAAAAGCGAGTTGAAGCCGGGCGTGCCCTGCAAATCCGCGCCGAGCAGCGAGCGGCGCGTGACGCGGCCGTCGCCGGGCGCGGACATCGCCTCCGTGGCCTCCTTCACGGTGACGCGCCTGCCATCGGAAGTGTGAAACTCGCGCGGTCGCGTCAGCGTGACCCACGCCTCTCTTTTCTTGTCGTAGTAGACGATGGGAGCGAGCAGGGTGTCCTCGCAATCTCCGCCGAAGGCGAAGAGCTGGACGGGCGACTCCCCGCCGACGGCGTCGAGGGCTTCGTGAAAGCGCCTGGCCCGGTTGAGGACGACGGCGAAGTAGAGGTCCAGTTCTTCCAGCGAGCCGGCGCGGAAAGGCGCGTTGTCCCCGCGCGTGCGTCCCTCCACGAAGCGCCGCCTGTACTCAGGGTCGTTGACCGGCGACCACCTGTAACGCTTCCACACCTCCGGGTCGTAAAGGTCCAGCGCGACGGGCTGCAAATTTTCGTCCAGAAAGCGGGCCGCGGAGCGGTGCGGCAGAAGCTGAAAAACGGAAGGCGCGGTGAAGATGTCTTCGCGCGAGAGCTTGTTTAAGAGCGGAACGCGGCGGCGCAAACCCTCCATCACGGAGTAGCCTTCGTGCAGCGTGGTGAAGGCGTCGGCCGAGCCCTCGTTCGGGGTCCCGAACATGACTATCCGGTTGATGTGCGCCGCGCCGGCCCAGTTGGGCTTCGGCTTCACGCCGTCCGGCGGCAAGTCTGCGCTGCCGTACATGGCCGCGTAGCGCGCCACGAGTCCACCCATCGAATGTGCCAGAACGTTGAAACGCAGGTCCGGGCGGCCCAGCTTGCGCTTCAGGGCTTCGACGCGCTCTATGAAATCGCGCGCCGTCTCGACGTTGTCGCGCCGCCAGTCGTAAGGGAAGATGTAGAAGGTGTCGTGATCGCCATCCGGGCCTGGATTTATCCAGTCGCCCTCGCGGTAGCCACCGTACTGCCTGAGGGCGATCAGCATCTCGTGGTAGACGTAAACTTCCGGCGCGAGCTTCGCCAGCCGCGCAGTGTCCACGATTTTTCTGGCGACGAGATTGTCCTTGTTGCTCTCAAGCCGTGGCGAGATGGGCAGGCTCAAACCGTCGTCCGAGGAGCGAAACGCAGAGGGCCAGACGACCTCGCCCGTCTCGTAGTTGACGAGCTGTGAGCCCAGCACACCCGGAATCACGATCAGCGGGCGCTTGCCCGTGCGCGCCCGCGCCTCCGCGAAGATTCTTTCAAGATTCGGCTTGCGCCGCGCGCTGATACATCCGGCGAGCGGGAGAATTAAAGCGATGATTAACGAGTAAGGAGTGATGAGGTAAAGGGGGCTTGTTTTTCTCATAACTCGTTACTCATCACTCAGCACTTCTTTGTTTTCCCGGCGGCGGTTTATCAGGCTGGCGACGAAGCCCGCGCCGAACCCGTTGTCTATGTTGACGACCGTCACGTTCGACGCGCAGGAGTTGAGCATGCCGAGCAGCGCCGCCACACCGCCGAACGACGCGCCGTAGCCAATGCTGGTCGGAACGGCGATGACAGGGACGCTGACCAGGCCGCCGACGACGCTGGGGAGCGCCCCTTCCATCCCCGCCGCAACGACGCAGACGCGCGCCGCGCGGAGCAGTTCGCGCTCGCTGAGGATGCGGTGAATCCCTGCCACGCCTGCGTCCCAGATTCGCTCGACGCGGTTGCCCATAGCCTCGGCCGTCAGCGCCGCCTCTTCGGCGACGGGGATGTCGCTCGTGCCCGCTGTGACGATGGCGATGGTGCCCTGCCCGCGCTCAGTCTTGTCTCTCTGGATTCTGATGAGCCGCGCCGTCTCGTGCCACTCGGCTTCGGTCGCGACATTGCGGACCTCGCCGAACGTGTCCGCGTCTGTGCGCGTGACGAGCACGTTGGGCGATTTCTCTACGAGTCGCTCGACGATGCCGACGACCTGTGCGCGCGTCTTGCCCGCGCCAAAGACAACTTCGGGGAAACCCTGTCGGGCGGCGCGTGCGTGATCCACGCGGGCGTAGCCTATGTCCTGGTAGTGAAGCTCGTTGATGAGGCGCGCCGCTTCTGGCGCTTCCACCTCGCCGTTATGGTAAGCACGCAGGAGTTTCTCTATCTCTCGTAAATCCATCTGGGCTCTTCCTCTACTCCCCTTCCGCCAGGGGGTCGAGGCATTCTAGCATCGAAGTAGATGGCGCTCGAAATGTGCACGCTTGCGCTCCGGGCGCGGCGGCCCGTATCATTCGCTCAACGAGGAGTCCGACAACAAAAGATCGAGCGAAGGGCCGGCGAACTCTCTTGTCCAGACCAGGATGCTCTACCATCAACTCTAATAATCGGAGAACCCCCAGCGATGAGAAGAATCCTCCAGGCTTTACTCGCGGCCTGCGCGCTTTTAGCTTTAACGTCCTGCTCTAAATCAGACAACACGGCGGGCAATTCCAACCAACCCGCCAACACTAACGCGGCCCAGAACTCGACGGCGAACGCCAATGCGCCGGGCGCGCCGAAGCGTTACGATGTCGTCTTCGCGCTCAAGGGGCCGCGCCAGCCGAGCGATAATAAGATAGCGGAGCAGAAGCGCGAGTTCGTCAACATGATGATCCCGAACTACATCACGGGCAACGAGTACGGCACGCTCAACCTGGATCAGAAGTTCAAGGACGTGACGAATCTAGGGCTCAAGGACGACGAGCGCGTGTACGTCATCACCTTGGCCGCGCCCGTGGGCAAGAAGATAGAGAAGGGCGAGTATCAGGCTTACGGCGACGACAAACCGATAGAGTCAATCCCGGCCAACGAAGGGTTCGCGATTATCTCTCGCTACGATGCTTCCGGGGTCAAGCGGACGACCGGGACGGTTAAAGTGACGGTCGCCGACAACAGGCTCGTCATGGTGCTCTTCAGGAACCTGGGCGAGACGCTCGGCCTCCAGGACATCAGCTACGGAGCGCCTTACAAGAAT
>DATEMM010000272.1:0-11259 GCA_035275605.1 Pyrinomonadaceae bacterium | reverse complement strand
GTTGCGGTTCCTTGCAAGAGGGAACCGCAACCCGGCTTAACTTTTGGCACAAATGGCGGAGCGCAGCAGAGGGCGCTCCTTAACTCGTGCAAACGCTCAGGCGCGCCGCCCCGCGATCAGGCGGTAGACGGCCAGGATGATCAGCGCGCCGACGATGCCGAACCCTACTTTGGCGAAGAAGCCGGTGCTCCCGAATCCTTCGGAGTCTCTGGTCAGCTTCAGGTAGTGCGCTAGAAATCCAGCGAGGACCGCGCCCCCTATGCCCAGCAGCATGGTAACGGCGCAGCCGCCCGGGTCCTTGCCCGGCATGAGGATTTTGGCAATCGCGCCCGCGATCAGGCCGACGATAATCCACGAAATGATATCCAATAATCCCATATTCCCTCTCTTTGTCTAGGGGGCGCGCCTTCCGCCCGTCCGCGCGCGCGCAACAATTATGATGGATGCCCGCCGGACCTTTTTCGAGGAGAGAAAAGTCGGACGGACGTTTTGGCACCTCTCCCGCTCGCGGGCTCGAATGCTTTGATAGATGGAGACTCCCTCAATCGGTAGCGCGAATTTTAGGGACAGCCCCCGCCTCGTGTCAATGAATTTTCAGTGACCGGAGCGCGCCGCCACGAGCCTAAAGGCCTGGCGACGCACGGCCTCCGAGACATTGCGGTTCTGCGAGATGTGCTGCAAGTCTTTGGTGTGAATGCGCGGGAGGACGTTCATAGCCGTCGGGATGGGGGTGCGCGGGTTGCGCGCGAGGTTGAAGATGATCGGGTAGGAGCGCGCCCAGGCCCGGTTGAGGGCGATGACGCGCAGCACCTCGTCGGAGACGGTCCGCATGGCGGCGATGTTTTCGACCTCCTGGTCCGTGATGCGCGGGTTGTGTATGACGGCCTGGGCGACGACCTTGTTGCTGTCTCGGATGAGGATGGAGCGCGCCTCGCGGTCGCCCTTCATCCCGAGCTTGACGCGGTCCTTGACCGTCATCATCATGACGCGGCGGATCAGCGCAATCCTTTCGGGCAAGACTTCTTTCCCTTCGCTGTGCGCGTCGGCGATCATCCGCTCGACGTTCTCCAACCGCTGCTCGTGCGTCTCCTCGAAAATCTCCTCAAAGCGTTCGAGCGCGAGCCACGAATCGTCTATCTCCGCGTCGGAGACTTCGATGTGCTCGGCGATGACCCAGATGTCGTCGGCCGTGAACTCCGGGCCGGAGCCGACAGAGTCCGCCGCCTCGACGAACTCGGCTGCGGCCGTCTGCCCGCGCGCGCGTAGTTCTCCGGCGATCTGCTGCGCCCCGCGCTCCTTCTCGAAAAATTCGCGGTGCGTCTCCCTCGCGCGCCGCTCAGCCTCCGGCGTGCGCGCCGGGTTGTTGATTACGGCTTCGATAATCGCGGGCGCGCGAATCAGCCGCTGCTGGTTGACGGTGATTAGCTCAAGCAACTCGCCATCGGAGGTCGCACTCGCGAGAAGAGCTATGGCCTCGTCGGGCGTGCGCGCGTTGAGCGTGACCGCTTCGTGAACCTTGCGCCCGAGATTGGGCCGGGCGGCGAGGTATCCGAGCACGGCGGGCGCGGCCTCCGTGCTTGAGGCGACGCCGAGCAGCGTGTCCGGCTCCTGCGCCGAGAGCGTCTCCTCCGCGACCTGCGCGATCTCCGCGTCGTCGCCCGTGCGCAGCGCCACCAGTGCTTCGAGCATGTCCGCCTGGTCAAGCGGCAGCAGCCCGCGCGAGGCGGCGATTCGAGCGCCCCTCGGCGCTGTGCCAGTGACGATGGCCTGCACGACCGGGTTGGTTGACGTGACGTTTGCGCTCATTCAGAAGATGTTGAAATTGTATTCGATCTGGATGTACTGAGAGACGGGCTGGCCGTCAATTGTGGCCGGCTCGAACTTAATCCGCCGGGCTGACTTAATCGACGCAGACGTGAGGCCGTATGGGAGCCCGCTGACGACCCTGATGCCCCGGACCCGGCCGTCAAACGCCAAGACGGCGCGAAGCACGACTGTCCCGCTCACAGAGTGCTTGCGCGCATCTTCCGTGTACATCGGCTCCTGTCTAAACAGAATACGGGCTTTAGTCGTTACTTCTCTGGTCGAATAAACCTTGAAGGAGGGGCCTGTCGCTTCGCTCGCTCCTGATAGCTGCGCGTAGTCGCGTAATAACTCCGCCCGGTCATTCCACTCTTCGGCCTTCGACCTGGAGAGTTTGGAGCTCAGCGCTAGATATTTGTCGGCGCTGTCGGCCGCATCGGCGAGCAGCATTTTGTGCGGGAGGAGGCTCGCGGCCGCGTCCGGGTAGGCCACGGAGGCGAGCAAGTTGTCCAGAAACTTCTCACCCAATTTGGCCGCCTTTTCGTGCGCCTTGCGCGCGTCGCCCGCTTTACCCTGACGCCCGAGCGCCAGGCCCAGGTAGTGCCAGGCGCTCACGTCATCCTTCCGTTCTTTGACGGCGAGCCGTAGCGCCTGGACGGCTCCGGGGTCGTTGCCCTGGTTGTAGAGGGCGATGCCCTGCTCTTTCGTGCCGGGCGCGGCGTTCTGCCCTTGCCGGACGTAGACGCCGGAGGGCAGGGCCAACGCCGCGCACGAAAAGAGCGATGCGACAAGAATGAGGACGCCAAAAGTGAAGCGATGATGAATCATGCTCAGCAGTCTTGCGTGGAGAAAGAGCCTTTAAGCCCCGCAGCACTTCTTGTACTTCTTGCCGGAGCCGCACGGGCACAGCTCGTTGCGCCCGACCTTCGGCTGGTCGCGCGTGACCGTCTTGACCTTGCCCGCCTCCTCGCCAGCGGCGGCCGCACCCTGGTTCGGGCCGGTGAAGTTCAAGGATGAGCGGCGCGGGGCGCGGCGCTGCCGCAGCGCCTCGGGCGGCTGCTCCGTGACGACCTGTAGATTGAAGAGCGAGCGAATCGTGTTCTGGTCAATGCGGTCGAGCATCTCCTGGAAGAGGTCGAACGACTGCTTCTTGTACTCGACGAGCGGGTCCTTCTGCCCGTAGCCGACGAGCCCTATGCCCTGCTTGAGATGGTCAATCGAGAGCAGGTGGTCTTTCCACTGGGCGTCGATGATGTTGAGCATGATGATGCGCTCGTAGGTACGCATCGCCTCGACGCCTATCTGCTGCTCCTTCTCTGCGTACTTGGCTTTGAGCTTATCCCAGATGATTTGCTCTATCTCTTCCGAAGACCCGTTCTGGAAGTCCAGCCCCTCGGCCTCGGCGTTGAAGTCATAGACGGCCTGGAGCTGGATGGTGTAGTTCTCTATGTCCCAGTCTTCCGGGTCAGCCTCCGGATTCAAATACTGCTTCGTCAAATCCGCGAGCAGGTCGCGCGCCACGCCCGTGTCGCCGAGCAGGTACTCGCGCTGGTCCGGCTCCTCCATCAACTGGCGGCGCAGGCCGTAGATGGTCTCGCGCTGCTTGTTCATCACGTCGTCGTATTCCAGGAGGTGCTTGCGCGATTCGAAGTTGCGGCCCTCGACGGACTTTTGCGCGCCCTCGATGCGTTTACTGACCATCTTGGATTCGATGGCGACGCCCTTCTCCATTCCCAAACGCTGCATCAACGCCTTGACGCGGTCGCCAGCGAAGATGCGCATCAGGTCGTCTTCGAGCGAGAGGAAGAAGCGGCTGGAGCCAGGGTCGCCCTGGCGTCCGGCACGCCCGCGGAGCTGGTTGTCAATGCGGCGCGACTCGTGGCGCTCGGTGCCGATGATGTGCAGGCCGCCCAAGCGTACCACCTCCTTGTGCTCGTCTTCGACGATGCGCTTGGCGCGCTCCACGGCCTCCTCCCACTGCTCGTCCGTCACCTCGTCGGGGTCAATCTCTTCCTTCTTCAGAAACTCGCGCGCCATGAATTCGGGATTGCCGCCGAGCAGGATGTCCGTGCCGCGCCCGGCCATGTTGGTGGCGATGGTGACTGCGCCTTTGCGGCCCGCCTGGGCCACGATCTCTGCCTCGCGCTCGTGGTACTTCGCGTTGAGGACGTTGTGCGGGATGCCAGCCTTTTGCAGGCGGCGCGAAATCAACTCGGAGTTCTCGACCGAGACCGTACCGACCAGCGTGGGCTGCCCGTTCTCATAGCACTCCTTAATCTCTTCGACGACCGCGTCCCACTTCTCAGGCAGCGTGCGATAGATGACGTCGGAATTGTCCTTGCGCACCATCGGCTGGTTGGTCGGGATGACGACGACGTCGAGCTTGTAGGTCGAGTGAAACTCGGCGGCCTCCGTTTCGGCCGTGCCGGTCATGCCGGAGAGTTTCTCGTAGAGGCGGAAGTAGTTTTGCAGCGTGATGGTCGCGAGCGTCTGGTTCTCCTTCTCAATCTTGACGCCCTCTTTGGCTTCCACGGCCTGGTGCAGGCCGTCAGACCAGCGGCGGCCCTTCATCAGGCGGCCCGTGAAGTCGTCAACGATGATGACCTCGCCCTCCTGCACGACGTACTGGTGATCGTTCTTATACAGCGTGTGAGCTTTCAAAGCCTGCTCGACGCAGTGCAGCATCTCCATGTTCGACGGGTCGTAGAGGTTGCCGACGCCGAGGAGCCGCTCGGCCTTGTCCACGCCCTCTTCGGTCAGAACGGCCGTGTGCTGCTTTTCATCAACGACGTAGTCGCCCGTCTTGACCTTTTTCCCGGCGTCCTCCTTCTCCTCACCGCGCTTCAATTGCGGGATGATGGCGTCCGCCTTGTAGTACTTGTCTGTCGCCTCGTCCGACGCGCCAGAGATGATGAGGGGCGTCCTGGCCTCGTCAATCAGGATGGAGTCAACTTCGTCTACGATGGCGAAGTAGTGGCCGCGCTGGACGCAGGTGGCCAGGTCAAACTTCATGTTGTCGCGCAGGTAGTCGAAGCCGAACTCGTTGTTCGTTCCATAGGTGATGTCAGCGCCGTAGGCGGCTTGGCGCTCAAAGTCGTCCATGTCGTTCTGTATGCAGCCGACTTCGAGGCCGAGGAAGCGGTGAATCTGGCCCATCCATTCGGCGTCGCGCGAGGCCAGGTAGTCGTTGACGGTGATGACGTGGACGCCGCCGCGGCCCGTCAGGGCGTTGAGGTAAGCGGGGAGCGTGGCGACGAGCGTTTTACCCTCGCCCGTGCGCATCTCCGCGATCTTGCCCTGGTGGAGCACTATGCCGCCGATGAGCTGCACGTCGAAGTGGCGCATGCCGGTGGCGCGCACGCTCGCCTCTCGCACCGTGGCGAAGGCTTCCGGAAGCAGTTCGTCCAGAGCGGCGCGCTCGCGTCGCTTGAGTTCTTCCTTGTCGGTGACACCTTCGACGGCACGCGCGACGCGCTCCTTGAACTCCGCTGTGCGCGCCCTCAGTTCGTCATCGGAGAGGCGTTTGACGGACGGCTCAAGCTCGTTAATCCGGTGAATGATGGGCTGAATGCTTTTTAGGAAGCGCTGGTTGCTGCTGCCGAAAACTTTGGTTAAAAATTTATCGATCATGGTCTTCTAAGTCCTACTCAGGAAAAAGTGCGGCGCACTGTGAATACAATGCTTTTGGCCCGTAAGGAGCGCAACGTGCGATTGTAATTGAGCGAAAGGGTGTAGGCAAGCAGGTCGTCTGGCGGCGCCACACACTGCCACGGGTGCTTGCCCTGGCAGGGAGGTCAGTTGCTTGCGAGGTATTTTGAGAGGAGCGCGCAGAAGGTCTCGCGCGGCATGGAGAAGTTGATTATGACTTCCCTGTCGCTCGCGGAAACGCGCATGTTTTTGTAGAGGGCTTCCAAATCGCTGCCGCGCCTGGCTATCTCGCCAAAGTGCAGGAGCGTCTTGTAACCGTTGGCTTTCCGTTTGGCCTGCTCGTTCGATTCCACCTCATACGAAGCCTTGACGTCGAAGTCATTTTCGCGGGACGCGATTTTCAGGCGCAGGCGTTTGCCGTCCTCTATGACGCCGAGAATGTGGCTGTCGTTGAGCGCGGTGACGAACTCTATGGCGACGGGCTGGAGCGCAAGGCTCCCTGCCTGCTGCGTGATCACCCCGTTGTGGATTAAGCCTTCCGAGTCCAGGTCGCCCTCGATGAGGATTTCAAAGGCGCTGTCCAGATTAAGCTCGCCTCGCTGCTGCAAGCTGAAAACGCGGCGCACGAAGTCGGTCAGGGGCCGCCTGTTGAAGACCACTTCGGGCTGACGCCGGGCTTCGGGGCGGACTGTGTGCTCATCCTGTGCCAGGCCGGCGCGCTGCGATTTATTGACGGCGGCCGCCAGTTGCTGTGCCTGAACCGGAGCCTCTGCCAGCAGGAGACACACGTACACGCTCATCGCTGCGACGAGAAATGACGAGACGGTGATGCGAGAGGTGTTCATTCCCAAAACCTGTTAGTGATTTTAAGGCAGCAAGGGGGAGTAAAGCAATTTCCGCGGTGAAGCCCTAGCCGGCGGGGAGCTGCTTCTTCAGCATATCGCCCGCGGCCTGGCGCGGCATGGAGAAGTTGACGACGACCTGTTTGCCCCTGGCCGAGATGCGCGTGTTCTGGTAGATGATGGCCTCGTCCTTATCGCTTCTGGCCACCTTGCCGACAAAGAGCATCGAGCCGTAGGTGCGCGCCATAGTCGTTGCGCGCGCCTCGGATTCGACCTCGGATTCGACCGTCGCCGTCACCTGCGCGGAATCGAGCCTGACGACGAAGCGCACCTGGCCGCCGCCCGAGCCTTCCAGAAAGTAGAGGACGTTGCTGTCGTTGATGGCGGCGACGAGGTCCGTGGCGACCTGTGCCAGAACCTTGTCACCGGTCTTGCTCACGACTTTCGGGTCGTGGAGCTTGCCCTTCTCGTCGCGGCGCGCCACGATGATGACCTCAATAGTGGCGTTCAAATTGATCTCGCCGGCCTTGTACTTGACGTTGGTGTTGCCGAGCCAGTCCTTCAAAGGCTTCTTGTTAATCCGCGCCTCCTGCGGGCGGACGACGCCGTTCTTAGCGGCCAGGTCATCCAGGACCTTTTCGGCCTCTTCCTTCGTCTTAGGCTTTTCGCCGTCCGCAATGGTTGAGTCCGCGTCCGTCCCTCCGGGCGCTGTTTGCGGCGAAGGGCCGGGCGTGGGTGTGGGCGTCGGCGTCGGCGTCGGCTTGGGCGTAGGTTTCGGAGTCGGCTGCTCTACGACTTTGGGCTCCGCAGTGGCTGCTCGCGGATCGTCGAAATAGCCCGGCGGGTAACGAAAGCCGCGGCTGACTTCGAGCATGACGGCGCGGTCGCTTATGACAGTCTTTTCGTAATCCTCGTCAACGTACTCGACGTTCGAGAAGCGGTCGGCGACGTGGAACATCTCGCGCAGGATGGGCACGTAGAGGATTGCGACGAAGAAGAGCGCGTGCAGCACGAAAGAGGCGCAGGACAGGCGCAGGAGCCTCTTCCAGCGCGGCGTCCGGTTCACCTCGAAATTGTCGAAAAGCTCGGCCATTCTCATCCCCGCTGGAGCCCACGCGCCTTGACTTGAAACTTCAGGCGCAAAACCTCTTTTTAGACGCATCCGGGCTATTAATCGTTGCGAGCGTTGCTCATAAACTTACCACTCCGAGCTGGGAGACGCCAGAAGTCATTATCCATATAGGAAAGCTCAGCGCGCTGTCCCGGAGTGACTTCTGATAATAGCCCAGCCATTTATGGCCGGGAACAGATTATGGCTGGGAACAGAGCGATAATAATCATGGAGTCCCGTGGGGACGATTGAATGGAAGAGTTCGGTCGTCCCTCCGCGACTTTATCTTTGACACTTAACATCCAGCTTTTTACCTGTCTGAGTTAGAATGACGCTATGCCACGCCAACGTGTTAACAGCCGCCGCCGAAAGCGCGGCCCGAAAGAGGAGGAGCGCGCCCGCCGTAATGGTCCACGCAAGGGGGATGAAAAGAGACCTCATTCAGACCGCCGCGACGAAGCCTCGACGCGCGGCCAGCCCCAGCGTAGCTCTACGTCTTCGCGCGAGCTGCGACGCCTGCTCGAAGGCATAGGGACGCCTGGGCCAGCGCCTTTCGAGCCCGACCCGTTCCAGTTGGAAGCCCTCGCCGCGCTCGAACACGAGGACGTGCTGGTCACGGCACCGACGGGCAGCGGCAAGACCTGGATCGCGCGTGAGGAGATTCGCCGCCTGCTCGCCGCCGGAAAACGCGCCTGGTACACGAGCCCGCTCAAGGCGCTGACCAACTCCAAGTACCAGGAGTTCAGGGACGAGTTCGGGGACGAGCGCGTGGGCATCCTGACGGGTGACAGGAAGGAGAACGGCGACGCCCCGCTCGTCGTCGGCACGACGGAAATCTACCGCAACCAGCTCTTCGACGCGCTGCGCGGCGGCACAAACATCCGCGCGGACCTGGTGGTGCTGGACGAGGCGCACTACCTTGCGGACGAGGAGCGCGGGCACGTCTGGGAAGAGGCGATCATCCTGTCGCCGCCGCGCGTGCGGCTGCTCCTGCTTTCGGCGACGATTGGCAATGCGGAAGAGTTCGCTTCGTGGATCAGCGAAGTACGCGGCGTGCATTGCGGCGTGGTCTCGCGTCCGGGCGCGCGCCCTGTGCCATTGCGCGCGGCCTTTCTCTACCCGGAGGGGCAGTTGATCCCGCTCCTGAACGAGGCCGGGCGACTGCACCCGGAGATTGCGCGTCTCGGGGAAAGACAGCAACAACAGCGGCAGGAGCGCGCGGAGCGCCGCGGCGATTGGCGGTCGCGCCGTGGCGGGGGAGGAAGCAGGCGTTGAAACTGAGCATGCCCGAGATGCCGCCGTCTCAGCTTCTGGCGGCGCTTAAGAACTACGACCTGCTGCCGGCCATCATCTTCCTGCCGACGCGCAGGCGCTGCGACGAGGCTGCCTCCGAGTCCGCGCTCCAACGCCGCGACCAGGACACCGGGCGGCGCGATGCCCGGCGCAACATCATGCGGGAATTCTTGCGAGAGCACCCGGAGGTGCGCGGTCATCGCCACTGGGACACAATCATCAAGGGAGGGGTCGCCGCGCACCACGCCGGACACATTCCGGCGTGGAAGCTCGCCATCGAGCGTTTGATGTCCGCAGGATTGCTCGATGCCATCTTCGCCACGGCGACCGTGGCGGCGGGCGTGGACTTCCCAGCGCGCACGGTCGTCATCTCGAACGTAGACGCGCGCACGAACGCGGGCTGGCGCAACCTTTCAGCCTCCGAGCTTCAACAGATGACCGGGCGCGCGGGGCGGCGCGGGCGCGACAACGTCGGCTTCGTCGTCGCTGCACCGGGTCTGCACCAGGACCCGGAGCGCATCGCGGAGCTTCTGACCGCGCCGCCCGACCCGCTGCAAAGTCAATTCCGCGCGACCTACTCCAGCTTGCTCAACCTGCTCGACGCTTACGAGAGTTTCGCCCGAGTGCGCGAAATCGCCGAAAGGAGTTTCGCGCACAGGGAGACGGCGCGGCGCATTCTAAAGTCGGAGCGCGAGCGTGATGAAGCAGAGCGGCGCATACGCTTGAAACTGGACGAGGCCGGGTGCAATTTGCCGACGAGCGTGGCGCGCGGTTTGGAGCGACTCGCTAGCGCGCGCCAGCGTCTTTTGGAGACTCTGCCGCAGACGCGCGCCGAGATGCTGTTTCGCTGGCTGGACGAAGTGGTCGTGCCTGGGCGCATCGTCGGCATCGGGCGAAACAGCCGCCGCCTGCTGATAGTGATGCGCAGGCGCGGCGGGAACCTCGTGGGGATGCGCGAGGACGGCAGGGGCGCGAACCTCACGCTTGAGCGCGTGGGCCGCGTCTACGCGCCCATCTACCAGCTCACGGAAGACTCCATCGAAGCGGGCTTCGACGAGGTCAGGCGCAATGGGGGAGAACTAGCCTTGCACGAGCCTAAGCTGAGCGAGGCTCGCTCCGGCGAAGACGAGGCCGTGACGGTTATCAACGATATGATTGACGGCATCGCGCCCGCGCACCTGAATGAGGACGAAAGGAGCGCCTGTGCCGAAGCCCTCTGGTCCGTGATTGAGGATGCGGAGACGGTGGAGCGAAGCTCCCGGCGCATTCAGAGCATTCGCGCGGAAGTCTGGGAGCCCTTCGAGAGGCGCGCGCGCGTGCTGGCTTCTTTCGGCTACCTGGATTTCGGAGCGGAGCGCGTGACCGAGCGCGGACGCTGGCTGGCAGACCTGCACGTGGACCGTCCGCTACTGGTCGGCGAGGCGCTGGACAAAGGGCTCTTCGCACAGCTAGACGCCCAGCGCGCCGCCGGGCTGATGGCGGCGCTCGCCGCAGACGCAGAGCGCGATTACGGCGAGTTGGAGTTGGATGACAGGCTGGTGGGCGCGCTTGCGCGGTTTGAAGAAGTCGCCTATAAAGTTGCCACCGAAGAATGGAAGCAGGGATTGGAGCCAGCGCCGGAGATAAACTTTTCGGCGGCGGCCACGGCCGGGCGCTGGGCAGCGGGCTCCGAATGGAAGGAGCTCGTGCACGAGACGCGCGCAGAGGAGGGCGACCTGGTGCGCATGCTTTCGCGCACGGGCGAATCGCTTCTGCAAGTCGCCGGGCTCTGGCGCGTGCAGCCGGCGGCGGCGCGCATCGCGGCACAGGCGGCCGATGCCGTCCTGAGAGAGCCGGTCAGGTAAGAGCAAGGGGGAAGTAAAGTTGAGAGATGATAGGCTGAAATGGGGCGCGTGCCTCTTTGCGCTCCTCATTTTTCTGGTGACGAGCGCGGCCTCGTGCGCGCAATCCGAGCAAAAGCAGAAAGAGAAAAGATCGAACATGGGAGCAGGGCAGCAGGGCGAGGTGGTCGCGTACACAGCGCTCGGTGATTCGACAGGGGCAGGCGTCGGGGCAAAGCAGGGAGGCGGCTACGTCGCGCGCCTCTTCGAGAGAATAAAGAGGGAGCACCCGGAGGCGCGGCTCACCAACCTTTGCGTTAGCGGCTCGACCACGGACGACGTTCTGCGCGAACAGTTGCGGCCGGCGATTAATTCCCGCCCGAGCATCGTGACGCTCGGCATAGGAATCAACGACATCGGCCACGGGATGAGCGTCGAGAGATTTTCGGCGAACTACGAAGAGATCATCGGGCGGCTAGGGGAGGAGACGAGTGCACGCATCGTCGTCACGAACATCCCGGACATCTCGTTCGCGCCGGTCGTCCCCCAAAGCGAGCGAGACAACACGCGGCGCGTCGTCCAGCTCTTCAACAAAAAGATTCACCAGATAGCCGAGCGCCACCGCCTGCTCGTCGTCGATGTCTACTCGGAGACGCACAGGGTCATTCCGGAGCACCCGGAATTCTTCTCCGAGGACGGCTTTCACCCGAGCGACGACGGCTACGAATACTGGGCCGAAACA
>DATEMM010000271.1:0-2148 GCA_035275605.1 Pyrinomonadaceae bacterium | reverse complement strand
AAAAGGTAAAAGATAAAAGGCAAAATGGAGAGCGCATCGCTTCTGTCTTCCCTTTTGCCTTTTACCTCCTTCAGGCGACTCCGTGCAGGCGCTCCACGTCCAGCACGCCGGGCACGCTCTTGATGGAGTTGATCACTTTGTCCAGGTGTTTGACGTCGAAGACCTCGACGGTCACTTCGATGCGCCCGCGCTCGTCCGGCGCGACCGAGGCGCGCGCATCCCGTATGCCCGTCTTCATGTCCGAGATGGCCCCGGTGATGCCGGCGATCATGCCCGTGCGGTTCTCCGTAATCGCCAGGAGCTTGACGGCGTAGGCGGCGTTGTCGGACTTGCCCGCCCACTCGACCTCGACGATTCGCTCCGGGTTAATCATCAACTGCTTGACGTTCTTGCAGCGCGTCGAATGGACGGCCACGCCCTTGCCGCGCGTGATGTAGCCGATGATCTCTTCGCCACGCAGCGGGTTGCAACAGCGAGCGCGCGTGACCATCAGGTCGTCCACGCCGCGCACGATGATCGCGTCCTCGCCGAGGCGTATCAGGCGGCGCACGGCGCGCATGCCGCTGCGCAGCTTAGACTCCTTCTGCGTGTCCAGCTCCTCGAACTTTTCGGGGCCGAGGTACTTGGCGATGACGTTGCGCGGGATGAGCTTGCCGTAGCCGATGGCGGCCAGAAGATCGTCAACGCGCCCATAGCCATACTCGCCCGCGATGCGCTTGAGCTCGCCGTCTGAATCGTTCAGCAGTCTCTTGGGGGAGAGCTGGAACCTGGTCGCCTCTTTCTCGAACAGCTTCCTCCCGATGTCTATGGATTCGGCGCGCTGCTGCTCGGCGACCCAGTGGCGGACGCGGTTTTTGGCGCGCGAGGTGACGACGAAGTTCAGCCAGTCGCGAGAGGGGTGCGAGTTCGCGGTCGTCAGAATCTCGACCACGTCGCCGTTCTGAATCTGCGTGCGCAAAGGCACCATGCGCCCGTTGATACGCGCGCCCGTGCAGGTGTTCCCGACCTCGGAGTGAATCATGTAGGCGAAGTCAACGGGCGTCGCTCCGCGCGGGAGCTGTATGACCTTGCCCATAGGCGTGAAGGCATAAACGTCCTTCGGATACAGGTCGAGCTTCAGGGAGTCCAGAAAGTCGCGCGAATCCTTGACCTCCTGCGTCCACTCCACGAGCGAGCGCAGCGCCTGCAAAGCTTTATCGTCGTCGCGCGTCCCGCGCTTGTCGTCCTTATACTTCCAGTGCGCCGCCACGCCCTCCTCGGCGATGTGGTGCATCTCTTCGGTGCGAATCTGGACCTCGAAGGACTGCGCCTTCGGGCCGATGACAGACGTGTGCAGCGACTGGTAGAGGTTGTCACGCGGCGTAGCGATCCAGTCCTTGATGCGCCCCGGCACAGGCCGCCACGTGTTATGAATGACGCCGAGCGCTGCGTAGCAGTAGCGCACCTCGTTCGGCGTGATGACGCGCGCGGCCACCAGGTCGTAGACCTGATCCAGGTCAATCTTCTGCCGCCGCAATTTCTTCCAGATGGAATAGAGACGTTTGACGCGCCCCTCGATGCGGACGTAGGGCACCTCAGCCTCGTGCATCTTCTCTTCGATGGTGGCGGTGATCTCTTTGAGGAAGGCCTCGTTGACGGGGCGGCGCTTTTCGAGCTGCGCGGTCAGGTCGCGGTAGTCCTCCGGGTGCAGGTGCTGGAAGGCCAGGTCTTCCAATTCGCCGCGCAGTTTACCCATGCCCAGGCGGTGCGCGATGGGAGCGTAGATGTCCATCGTCTCCTGCGCGATCCGTTTGCGCTTCTCCGGCTTGAGGAATTGCAGGGTGCGCATGTTGTGCAAGCGGTCGGCGAGTTTGACCAGCACGACGCGGACATCGTTGACCATCGCCAGGAGCATCTTGCGGACGTTCTCGGCCTGCTGCTCTTCGTGCGAGACGTTGCTGATCTGCGAGATCTTCGTCAGGCCATCGACCAGCAGCGTGACCTCGTCGCCAAAGTACCTGCGTATCGTCTCAAGGTCAACGAGTGTGTCCTCGACCACGTCGTGAAGGAGCCCGGTCGAGACGGAGACTTCGTCGAGCTTCATGTCGGCCAGTATGTTCGCGACCTCCAGCGGGTGAACCAGGTACGGCTCGCCCGAAGCGCGCGTCT
>DATEMM010000270.1:0-3153 GCA_035275605.1 Pyrinomonadaceae bacterium | reverse complement strand
TGCCCTGGCGTTGTGTGCGTATGCGCCGGGCTGAACGGGCGGCGGCGGCGGGATGGGCCGGATGTTGGAGCGACTTCTAATCCGGCTGAAGATGTAGAGATTAAAGAAGTGCATCCCGCCGAGCACGACCAGCACGAGGCCGACCTTCCAGGAGAGAGCCTCTATGCCCTCGCTCGCCGTCTCGATGGTGTAGCCCAGTTTCAGCGAGAGGCTGACGTAGCCGAGGTTGATGAGGTAGAAGCCCACGACCAGCAGGTGATTGACCGAATCGGCCAGGGCTTCGTTGCCGTGAAAGACGTCTATCAGAAAGACGCGCCCGTTCTTGTGCAGGGTCTGCGCGACCCAGATGGTGAGCGAGATGCTGATGGCTAGGTAAGCCAGGTAAGTGACGGCTATGGTGTTCATGATTCCTCCTCCTCGGGAAACTCGTCTTCAGATTCTTTTGTGCCAGCCCGTTCAATCAAACTCTGACGGGCCGCCCTGCCCATAGTCAACAGACGTGCCACAGAGGAATCGGGGCTGAACCGGGCCGTTTCCCCGATTAATTAAGCCAAACGTTTGGCAGGTTGCGGATTCCGCCGAATCCATTTCGCAATCCGCGAGAAGTGAGCAAAAGACCAGGAAAGTTTTTGACCCTGAAAGGGTCGAATAAAATAGCCAGGGGCAAGTGCGCAGCACGTCGCCCTTCTAATATCATTAGAAAGGGATTGAGACCTCTTCGGGGTCTAAAGCATTTCTTAGCTCGATATAATTGATGCAGCACGCTTAACTTGCGCTCGGCTCTTCTTTGGCGTTAGAGTTTCGAGCATTCCCGATGACAAGAGCGAAAGGACTCTCGCACATTCGCAATGGAGAACATACCTAGCGCCAGTTACAGTTTGACTCTGCGGGTCAGGCTGGCGAGCCGCACGGGCACGCTCGGAGAATTGACCACCGCCATCGGACGCGCCGGGGGCGACATCGGCGCTATAGACATCGTCAGCGTCGGCGGCGATTCCGTGGTGCGCGACATCTCCGTCAACGCCCGCTCGAACGAGCATGGCGAGCAGATCGTCGAAGCCGTCCGCGACATAGACGGCATAGAGGTCGTCAACGTCTCGGACCGCACCTTCCTGATGCACATCGGCGGGAAGATCGAAGTCACCTCGAAAGCTCCCCTGAAGACGCGCGACGACCTTTCGATGGCCTACACGCCGGGCGTGGCGCGCGTCTGCGAGGCCATCGCGCGCGACCCCGAGAAGGCTTTTACGCTGACCATCAAGAAGAACACCGTGGCGGTCGTCACAGACGGGACGGCCGTGCTGGGCCTGGGTGACATAGGCCCGGCCGCCGCCATGCCCGTCATGGAAGGCAAGGCGATGCTCTTTAAAGAGTTCGCGGGCGTGGACGCCTTTCCCATCTGCCTTTCCACCAAAGACCCTGACGAGATCGTGCGAACCATCAAAGCAATCTCAACCGCGTTCGGCGGAATAAACCTGGAGGACATCTCCGCCCCGCGCTGCTTCGAGATTGAAGACCGCCTGAAAGAGGAGTTGGACATCCCTGTCTTTCACGACGACCAGCACGGGACGGCGGTCGTGGTGCTGGCGGCGTTGATTAATGCGCTGAAGATTGTCGGCAAGCGCATGGAGGAGATCAAGGTAGTCGTCAACGGCGTGGGCGCGGCGGGCGTGGCTTGCTCGAAGATCATTATGGCGGCGGGGGTCAAGAACATCATCGGCTGCGACCAGAAGGGCGCGCTCTACCGCGGGCGCACTGAGAACATGAACTGGGTCAAGGACTGGTACGCGCGCAACACGAACCCGAACAACGAAGAGGGAAGCGTGCACGACGTGATGAAGGGCGCGGATGTCTTCATGGGCCTTTCGGCCCCAGGCGTCATCAACACGGACGACCTACAGAAGATGGCTGAGAAGCCAATCGTCTTCGCGATGGCCAACCCGACGCCGGAGATCATGCCGGAGGAGGCAGAGCCCTACGTGGCTGTGATGGCGACGGGGCGCTCGGACTATCCTAATCAGATTAACAACGTGCTCTGCTTCCCAGGCATCTTCCGCGGGGCGCTCGCGTGCCGTGCGTCATCCATCAACGAGGAGATGAAGGTCGCCGCCGCCAACGCCATCGCCGCCATCATCACGGACGCGGAGCTTCACCCCGATTACATCATCCCTTCGGTTTTCGACAAGAGAGTGGCCGAAGCCGTTGCGCGCGACGTTGAAGACGCGGCCTACCTGACGGGCGTCGCGCGGCGTGACCGAGCGCATACTGATTCGATGGGATGAGTGGCGAGAAGTATGCTAAGCAGCACAGACTTCAGGAAGCTTTCGCTTCTGGAATAAATATCGGTTTTTTCGGCGGCAACGAAACTATCTTTCGTTCGGTCAGCGCTTCCTGCCTTTTTAAGTCCTCATAGATGGCTTCAAGGTCGTAATCGAATTTGGCCGCGTACTCTTCACGCGCCTTTCTCGTTGATTCAACTACCTCATCGGTCCACATCTTTCAAACTCCTAACAATTCTTCAGGCGTGCAAATAACAGGAGGCTCATATCCGCTCGCACGAGAAATGCCCGCAACGGCTGTTTGCATTTCGGCGTTGGCTATATGCTTGCAATTCCACGTCAACAAATAATCCACTCCGTGAACGGTAGCAACAGTAATATGTAGAGCATCGACGGCTGCTTTATCTGGCAGCGGTCCTTTCTCAACCAGCTTACGAGCCAAGTCAACGGCATCTTGGTTCACACTGAGTTGCAGAGTTTCAGCAAGTGCTGCAAGACGCAGCCGGGCCATCTGCGCTTCCCCCGCACTAGATTCTTGAACGACTAATTGAGATGCATATAACTCGAAATCAGAACGACGGTTTGCCCACCATTCCTGTGTGATTTGCTGATGGGCCGCGACAATCAGGTCTCGACCTGGCCGCGCAGTTAGATAGCTGACAATAGTGGTTTCAATGTAAACTCTAGACTTCATAACGACTATTAATCCGGCTAAAGTTTACCATAGCCACTCTAGAAGTCGTCTTACTAAATGGGTTACGCGCGTCCCCGGCCGAAGCGTCTGGCTGAGAAGTTGCTGTTTATCCGCAACGCGCTCGGTCTCTCTCAGACCGAGTTGTGGAGGCAATTAGGCGTTGAGGACGAGATTCCATTC
>DATEMM010000269.1:0-4197 GCA_035275605.1 Pyrinomonadaceae bacterium | reverse complement strand
GGGGATTCGCCCGACTGGCACACTGCTCTTCCGCAACAACAACGGCGCGACCTACGACCACATCTACACGGCTTCGCCGACGACCTTCTTCAACTTCCGCACGGGCTTCACGCACTTTGACTCCCCGACGCTGCGCCAGAGTGAAGGTTTCTTCACGCCCGCGTCGCTAGGCTTTTCCGCGCGCGCGGCAGCGCTCTTCAGCGGCCTCTCCTATCTGCCACGCTTCGAGACGGGAGAGTTCTCGCCGCTCGGCGACCCTTTGGGCGCGGGCTTCACGCACAGCATCTACTCTCTCCAGCCGACGCTGACGAAACTCTGGAGAGAGCACCAGTTCCGTGCGGGCTATGACTTCCGCGTCTATCGCGAAAACGCTTCGGGTTTGGGGAACGCCGCTGGCCGTTACGATTTCCGCACAGACTTCACGCGCGGCCCCTTCGACGATTCCCCGGCCGCGAGCATCGGCCAGGACCTGGCGGCCTTTCTCCTGGGCCAGCCGACCGGCGGGCTCCTGGAGCGCAACACCTCCCGCTCCAATCAGACCATCTACCACGGCCTCTTTTTTCAGGACGACTGGAAGGTGACGCCGCGGCTGACGCTCAACCTGGGCGTGCGCTACGAGTACGAAGGGGCTACGACGGAACGCTTCAACCGCAACGTGCGCGGCTTCGACCAGACGACCCAGAGCCCTCTGGAAGCCGCTGCCCGCGCCGCTTACAGCGCTAATCCCATCCCGGAAATCGCGCCGGAGAATTTCCGCGTGCGCGGCGGGCTGCTCTTCGCGTCCGCAGATGCGCGAGGTTTCTGGGAGCCGGACAGGAACAACGTCCAGCCGCGTCTGGGCTTCGCCTACCGCCTGAACGAGCGCACGGTGCTGCGCGGCGGCTGGGCCGTCTATACCATCCCTTTCATCATCGACGGCGTGCAGCAGGCAGGGTTTTCGCAATCGATCAATCTTGTGCCAACGCTGGACGGCGGCCTAACTTTCCGCGCCAACCTCTTCGACCCGTTCCCGGAAGGATTGCCCGCCGCCCCCGGCGCGGAACTCGGACTCGCGACCTTTGCTGGGCGCGACCTGGATTTTGTGCCAGTCAAACGCAGCAACGGCCAGTCGCAGCGCTGGCAGCTAAGCCTTGAGCGTGAGATTCCGGGGGAGTGGCTCTTCGAGCTGGCCTACATAGGCAACTACGGCTACGACCTGACGACGGAGACGGACGCCCTCAACGCCATCCCGCGCCAATTCCTCTCGACCCAGGCAGCGCGCGACCAGGCGCGCATAGATTTTCTGACCGCGAGCGTGCCGAATCCCTTTCAGGGTCTCGCGCCGGGGACGAGCCTAGACAGCGCGACCGTCCAGCGCCAGCAACTGCTGCGCCCGTTCCCGCAGTTCGGCAACATACACACGCGCCGCGACGACGGGTCGAGCATCTATCACGCCGGGCAACTGCGCGTCGAAAAAAGGTTCACGCGCGATTACACGCTGCTCGCCAGCTACACCTGGTCGAAGCTGCTTGAGAGAATTTCTTTCCTGAACCCGACGGACACTGAGTACGAGAGGCGCATCTCTGCGAACGACGCGCCGCACCGCATCGTCCTGAGCGGCATCTGGGAATTGCCCTTCGGCAGGAATCGCAGGTGGGGGAATGATTGGAGTGGAGTGACGAACGCCTTTTTCGGCGGCTGGCAGGTGCAGGGCATCTGGCAGGCGCAGAGCGGGCGGCCGCTTGAGCTTGGGAATCTATACTTCAACGGCGACCCGTCAAAGCTTCGGACGACGATTGACGGCGAACACGTGGACGCCGTCTTCGACACGAGCGGCTTCTATTTCACGGACGCATTGGTGCGAACCAATGGCGTCATAGACCCTGCGAAGCAGCGCAACGACCCGCGCATACGTTTGGCTTTCAACCTCCGCACCCTGCCCTCGCGCCTGGCGAATTTCCGCGGGCAGCCCCTTGACCTCTGGGACATCTCATTCATCAAGAACTTTCTCTTCACGGAAACCGTGCGCCTGCAACTGCGCGGCGAATTCTTAAACGCCTTCAACCACCCGCAGTTCAATAACCCGGTGCTGGACCCCACCAACTCAAACTTCGGTCGCGTCACGGGCCAGGCCAACCTGCCGCGCAACATTCAGCTCGGCGTCAAGCTCATTTTCTGACTGCTGCGCGGGGCGAATAATCCTGCGAGCGCGTGTTATTATTTCGCTTGTGGTTCAGCAATTAGAATGTAGGAGAAAGTAGATGCCGACAGAGACTCCCCCGCCATATTTCCCGCAGAATCAACTCTCGCCGCCGGACGAGGGCCGGGCCAAGAAGACGAAGATGGTGCTCATAGGGTGCCTAGTCCTGCTCCTGCTGGTCGTCGGCGGCTCAATCGTCGGGCTCTACTTCCTAATCCGCTGGCTCTTCTTCAGCTAAAATCCTCTTCATAGTGATGAGCACGCCCAGATGATAGGCGTTGTGGTCGGCGACGAGCAGCGCCTCGCGCAGGAGGGTCTGCCCTTCGCCGTGCGGGATTTTGGCGAAGAGGTCCGTCCCCTCGTCCGCAACTAAATCCTCCACCTCCTTGAGGTCCGAGCGGAAGTGCTCGACGCTCTCGTTCCAGGCCGCCGCGCCGGGCCGTGCGTCTTTCGGGGGCCAGTAGCCTTCGGGCCACTTGGGCGAGACGTGCGCGGCGCTTCGGCTAAACTCCAGTATGTCCCACTGCGCGATTCGCATGTGCTCCAGAACTGCCCACGCCGTGTAAGGCAGACTCTTAACTCTCCGGTGCGCCTTCTCGACTGGAAAGTCCGCGACGGCCGATTCAAAGTCCACGTGCGCGCCGCCCCCGCGCAGTAGATAAAGCAGGTGCTCGCGTAGCGACTGGTCTTGATTCATGGTAATTTTTCTCCTTGCATGACTGTTGAGGGGACGTTGTTGGCAGCCGCGATAATAGAAGCTTCATTGTGTAAGATTTGTTGCGAGGACAAATATTGACATCTATTCCTGCCGGATATATCTTTCTCACGTCTCACTCTCCACGCTCCCGCTGACGAGAACTTCTCTTGTTAGCCTCACGCAAGCATCTACCTACACTACGCAGTAGTTATTTGCTTGAACTTAACGCTACGTAGCCGAAGGAGAATCTATGGCAAACAATAAGAGCAAGTGGAAGCCGGATGACTCGTTTCATGACTTGATTAAGGGAGAATTTAAAGGGGTTCTCCGTGTCAAGAATTCTCTCGAAGAGTTAGGGGTTGTCTTGGGCGATAAAATCGTCACCTCACGTGATAGTTTCATGCCCGATCTACAGAAGAAACTGCGAAGAGATACTATGCCCGAAGGGTTCGAGCAGTGGCAACTTCCTATTATCCTTGGCGTCAATAGCCGTCCGGTGATGATGTTTATAACAGTCGGACAGCCGAACACGGAAGTGCCGGAACACAAGCACGCAAACGATAGCGTGTTTCGCGTAGTCATCAGCGGCTCAATCATTCACGGAGGAGTTGAATTGACTCCTGGTGATTGGGTTTACATCCCCAAAGGGCAAACCTATTCCTTTAAAACGGGGAGCCTCGGGGGCGCTGTCATGCACATGTATAATGGCGTCTAGCGTCGTCAGCAACTTTTAGCTCAACTCCGAACGCGCAGGCGCTCTCGCCCCCAAGCCGCGAGGCACTTGAGAGCGCCTCGCATAGAGTCAAACGCAAGATAATTTCAAAATCCACGATATGTCACGCAAAAGATTACTGCTGCTCAGCAACTCTATGAACTACGGCCAGGAGTTTCTGGAGCACGCCGAGGGCGACATCAGGGATTTTCTGGGCGACGGGGTGAAGCGCGTGCTGTTCGTCCCCTTTGCCGGCGTCACGCGCACCTATGACCAGTACGCGGCGGCAGTCGGTGAAAAGTTCAAAGAGATAGGATACGAACTCGTCCCAGTTCACAAAGCGGCGGACGCTGCCGAGGCAATCAGGAGCGCGGAGGCTGTGGCCGTCGGGGGCGGCAATACCTTCCACCTGCTGCGCGGGCTTTACGAAAGCGGGTTGATCGAGAGTATCAGAGAGCGTGTGGAGGCTGGCCTCCCCTACATAGGCTGGAGCGCAGGCTCTAACGTCGCCTGCCCGACCATCAGGACCACGAACGACATGCCGATTGTGGAGCCGCCCAGCTTCAATGCCCTCAACCTCGTCCCCTTTCAAATCAACCCTCATTACAC
>DATEMM010000268.1:0-2449 GCA_035275605.1 Pyrinomonadaceae bacterium | reverse complement strand
TCTCGGATTATGATAAGGGAGCCGTGACGCCGCGCGTTCTCTCTACGATTCTGCCCCTGGCCTACGGGCGCGGGCTGCCCGTGCTGATTGACCCGAAGATTCGCAACTTCGACGCCTACCGCCCGGCCACGCTCGTCACGCCGAATCACCACGAGGCGCTCAGGCTGACCAACACGTCTGACCACGGGGACGAGGCCCTGAAACGCGCGGCGCACCTGATCCGCGGGCGGCTCGACTGCGAATCCGTCTTGATTACGCGGGGCGAGCGAGGCATGATGCTCCTGGAGAGTTACCACGAACCCGTCTACGTCGAGACAGCCGCGCGCGAGGTTTACGACGTGACCGGGGCAGGCGATACTGTTATCGCCACACTCGCCGTGGCGCTCGCGGGCAGCGCCTCCATGCTCGAAGCCGCGGTCCTCGCAAATCACGCCGCCGGCATCGTCGTCGGTAAAGTCGGCACGGCCACCGCCAGCGCGGAAGAACTAATTAACTCGATTGCGGATTTGGGATTGCGGAATGCGGATTGACAAGACGAACTGAAAGCGAGTTGTACTGTTCTTAAATCCGCAATCCGAAATCCACAATCCGAAATAGCCAGAGGTTTTACGAATGAAAAGTCGCCCCCAACTTGTTGCCTTACTGTACGCCCTTTCTGCAATCCTTCTCCTCTCTTCCTGCGGAGGCGGTCCGACACGGGACGTTTTAAGGATGGGCATCGCGCGCAACCTGACGCATATCGCCGTCGGGCAGAAGTCTCACCTCACGGCCTACGAAGAGTACCGTGAGCGTGCAGACCTTGACAGCGCAAGCGCGGCCTCTGTGCGCGACTTTCTGCGCGCGCCCGTCACGGCGAAGTGGAGCGTCTCCGACGAGCAGGTGGCTTTAGTCGCCGAAGACGGAACCCTGTCTGCTTTGAAGCCCGGCCGCGTGACGCTGAAAAGCTCTTGGGAGGGGCGCGAAGCCTCTACGACCGTCGAGATCGTAAAAGCCCTGCCGATGGGGCCGCTGCCGCAGATTTCCGCCAGGGCTTCGCGTTGCGCCCCGCAGGGAGTCGCTTTGAGCATGACAGCGGAGCGTGCCCTGCGTTTCACTCTTAGTTTTAACGACGACTGCGCGGACATCAGTCTGGAGGCGAGCGCGCCGGACAAGCCCCTGCCCTGGGAATTTTCCTTTAACGGGGGGACGCTTGAGTTGACGAACGCTCAGGGCGCTGTGGTCAGCGGGCGGGCGCGCATGAACGTCGGGGGCGAGGTCGAGTTCAAGGTCTGGGCCGATGGCGAGGGCTCATTTCCCCTGTCGCTCAGGAACAAGACGGTGCTGCTGGTCGGCGATTCGATGGCCGAAGGCGTCGGCCCCTGGCTCCAGAAAAAGGTCGAGTCCGTGGGCGGGCGCTTCATCAACGGGCAGGAGCGCAGCTCGACCATCGTCTGGTGGCAGGGCTCCGGGAAGCTGCGCGAGGAGTTGATGCGCTACCAGCCAGACGTTGTCTTCATCGCCCTTGGCTCGAACGAAATCTTCCTGGACAAGCCGGAACTGCGTGCTCCCTTAATCAAGCAGATGGTCGAAGAGATAGGCGCGCGCTCCTCCTACTGGATCGGCCCGCCGAGCTGGAAGCCGGACACAGGGCTAGTGCGCGTCATCGAAGAGAATTTTCAGCCCGGCCACTTCTACAACTCGAACGACCTCAAGGTCCCACGCGCCCACGACGGCAAGCACCCGACCGCCCAGGGCTACGAGACCTGGACCGACCTGGTCTGGAACTGGTACGCGCGCGCCCTCTAAAGGCTCCGGCGCAATCTCACATTCCGCGCCGCCTGATGCCCGGCCTGATGAGCAAATGTTGCGGCGCGCGTCCCTGAACGCTGAGCGCCGGGCCGCCCGTGTGCGTAATGCTCGTCGTGACGAAGTGCGGCGGCCTCGTCGAGACCAATCCCCAGAAGAAAGAGCTTTGGCCCGCGCTCGGCTGACCGCCCGCGCAGACCGGAGAGCTGAACGTAAAAGTGATGTTGTTGCCGACCTTCTCCGCCGAGGCTATCCCAATACTTCCCAGCCCTCCGCCCGTCACGACGAAGACCTGGTCGCCCGTCGTCCCGTCCGTGTTGAAATCGAGCGTATCTACAACCGGACCGAAGTTGATTGTCACGGAGGTGACGCAGCCGATATTGGTGATGCCGACGGCGTTTCTCATATCAACGCGGTATTCGTAAGCATACTTTCCGGCTGCCGGAGAGCCGGGCAGCCCGCGGAAGACTCGCGACTGAAAAAAGCCGGAGCCGGAGCCTGGCAGATTAATCGGGGCCGTGGTGTCGTTGACGACGACCACGCACGAAGGGTCGAAGACGCAGTTGATGGGCGGCGCGCTGACGTTGACGATTGAGAGCGGGATTGCCTGAGCGCTCGCGTGCAGGAAGGTGAAGAGGAGCAAGAGCGTTAATTTTTTCATCGG
>DATEMM010000267.1:0-7283 GCA_035275605.1 Pyrinomonadaceae bacterium | reverse complement strand
AATTCTCCTGCTGCTCGTCGTTCCAGCCTATTACCTCGCAGTGCAATCGGCGCTGCACACGGAATACCGTTACGTGCTGGCGATTCATTACTTCCTTTTCATTCTAGTGGCCGTCGCGCTTCACGCTGCCGGCAGCTATTTATGTAGAGGCGTGTCAGGAACCGGACTCTTCCGAAGACTGATGAGCGGGGCGCGCCTCCGAACTTCCGGGACGTAGTCGTCTCCTTTTGACCTTTTACTTTTCTCTTCGATTCATGTTTACTCTAAAACCCGAATGAAGAGCCTGTCACACATGGACGAAGAGGGCCGCGTGCGGATGGTTGACACTTCACTGAAGGAAGTCACGGAGCGCCGCGCCGTGGCCAGCGCACGCGTCCTGATGTCCAAAGAGACCGTCGCCGCCGTTCGCGAGCACCGCACGCCGAAAGGCGATCCCTTAGAGACCGCTCGGCTCGCAGGAATCATGGCCGCCAAGCGGACGGCCGACCTGATTCCGCTGTGCCACCCGCTGGCCCTGACTCACGTCGAGGTCCGAGCGGAAGTCCAGGCCGGAGGCATTTACATAGAGGCCGAGGCCGCGACCCGCGCGCAGACCGGCGTCGAGATGGAGGCCCTGACGGCGGCAACAGTCGCCGCCCTCACCGTCTACGACATGTGCAAGGCCGTGGACAAGGGCATGACGATTACGGACGTCCGACTGGAAGTGAAGAGCGGGGGGAAGTCCGGTGAGTACAGAAGGCAGCAGGCTGGGGGGAAAGGGAAAAAGTAAGGAACACCCGGCCCCTGCCCGTCGTTTTCCATTTTGCCTTTTACCTTTGGCCGTTTGCCTTTACAATGTGAGGCAGTTATCCGATTGGGTAGAAGTTTTGGATCGGAGTTTTCAAGATGAGATTAAGTAACATTTCCGCAGACGCGCGGCCGCAGGTGCGCACGCTGCTCATCGCCGCCGCCATCACCATAGCGCTCTGGTACATCCCCTTTCTCTCTCTGCTGAGCTACCCGTTCAACATCTTCGTCACGTTCATACACGAAGGCGGCCACGCCCTGGCCGCGCTGCTGACCGGCAACTCCGTCATGCGCCTGAGCGTCGCCCTGGACACGAGCGGCGAGACCTACACGACGCAGGGCAGCCTTTTCTCGCAGATTCTGGTCTCCAGCGCAGGCTATCTCGGCGCGATGGCCTACGGCGCGCTGCTTCTCTTCTTGATTCGCCGGGCCGTGGCCGCGCGCTACGTCCTGATTGGCACAGCCGCCATCATCCTGGCGCTTACCCTTGGCTACGGCCTGGGCAGCCTCTTTACGATAGTCGCTGGCTTCGCTATCGCCGCGGGCCTGATTGCCGTGGCGCATTTTGCCAGCCCGCGCGTCGCGACCTTCTTCATGAGCTTCCTGGCCGTGCAGGCCGTCCTGAACGCGCTCCTCGACCTGAAAACGCTCTTCTTCTACTCGTTCGTGCCGGGCGCGCACTCGGACGCGGCGAACATGGCGAACGCGACCGGCATCCCTGCGATGTTCTGGTCCGTGGCCTGGATAGGGCTGGCGGTCGTGCTCCTTTATCTGGCAATGCGCGCCTACGCCATCAGCCGCGAGCGCAACGCCAAGCAGCAGGATTTACCTTTCGAAGAGCCGCTGGGGGTCTAGGAACTCTTTTGAGCGCAAACGCCGAGAGGCCGTCCGGTGTCGTCGCAGTTCTTGCTGCCACGACGCCCGACGGCCTCGATGCTTTTCAGAATGAAGAGAAGATTTTGACGCTCGGCTCACTCCCCGTTGGCGCGCGCCTGATCTTGCGCTGCCGCAAGGACTGGCGCGACGCGGCCGTCGCAATCGTCACCTTAGAATCCGTGACGCTCTCGGTCGGCTCTCCCTCTGGCCACACCTACCGCGTGCGCCGCCCCGCCGATTCTCCCATTACTCTGGATGGCTCAATTCACGTTCTAGGCGAAGGCTGCTGGCGCGCCGGGCGAGTCCGCTACGACCTGCGCTGGTAAGACCGCACGCCGGCACGGCTGCTTAATTCTCCACGCCTCTATTTAAGGCATAAACATTTGAGTTTTGCTGCGAATAGCGGTAAAAATCGTTGGCAGACGCCGCCAGCTCTCTATCGGCCTCATACCAATAAACCACGCGCCCGCGCCATACACTGGAAGAAACTGTAATGGCAATAAGTGACGAGACCGGGCCGGATACTAGTATCACGGAATTAACGCCCGCCTTAAAACTTTTCACTGACCGGCGCGAAGCCATCCGCCTCTTTTCGGAGTACCTCAACGATGACCCGCCCCGCGAACGCATACTTTTCTTTTACGGCGACGGGGGCAACGGCAAAACGCTGCTCTTAAATTACCTGCACGATCACTACTGCAAGCGTCTTCGCCGGGACAACTGGGAGTTTGTTAAAGCCTCCGCTGACGAGGACTTTTCCGAACATATAAGAGAGACCGAAGGGGCGGATCCCGTGCCGTCCACGCTGGTTGATTTCGGGATGGCCGTCAGCGACTACCGCCCGCAAGATGCGTTTTCCGCTCTTTTGATGATGCGCCGTGCTTTGGCCGGACACGGGTTACATTTTCCGCTTTTCGATTTCGCCTGCATCTGGTATTTGCATAAGTCCGGCCATCTCACAGAAGAAAAGCGCGAAACCCTCTTCCCGCCGGAGGAACTGGACCTCATTGCTGAACTCACCGACGCCATCGGGAAAACCTCCTGGGGAGCGATCTCGAAAGTAGTGCTCAACCTCTTCAGCAAGCACTCGAAAGACTGGTTCACGCTCTATCGACATCGGCGACAACTCGATGAGGAGCAGGTGGAGAAGATTCAGCGAATGGACCCAGAGAAGGAACTGGTCGGGCAATTGCCGCACCTCTTCGCCAAAGACCTCAACACGGCGATGCTTCTCCAGGATAGGCTCGAAAGGGTCGTGCTCTTCTTCGACACGCACGAGGCGTTCTGGGGGACGGAGAGACGCGACCTCGCCGGCGACCAGTACTTCAAAGAGGACGAGTGGCTGCGGCGTCTGTTGAAAACTCTCGAATTCTCGGCGGGCGTAGTCGTGGTCGTAGCCGGCCGTGACCGCCCGCGCTGGGCCGAGGCCAGCAGGGCCAAAATTCCCGACAAGTTCCTCGACGCTCAACTCATAGGTCATTTGTCGGAGGTGGACGCGGCCCTATATCTGGGGCGCGCGGGAGTTGGCGAGGAGGCGATGCGTCGGGCTCTGATCGGCTACGCCAGGGTCGCGCCGAATCAAATTCACCCGTTCTATCTGGGCCTGTGCGTTGACATCCTGATCGCGGCGGCGGAGAAAGGCACGAAGCTGAAGCCTGAAGACTTCAGGGGCGTACCGCAAGCGGCGGACAAAGAAAAAGAGCTGCTGGACCGTCTGCTGCGCTACGTTGATGAGGACGTCCACTACGCCATCCGTGCGCTGAGCGCGTGCCGAGCCTTCGACCGCGAGCTCTATTTAAAGCTGGGCGAGGCGCTCTCGTTCTACGCGACAGAGCCGTCTTTTCGAGTCCTAACCCGATTCTCGTTCGTGTGGCGGACGGAGCACCGAGGCGAGGGCTGGTATCGCATTCACGACCTGTTGCGGCGACTGTTGCGCGAGCGCAGCGATGAGGCGGTCAAGCGTTCGGACGCCGTGCTCGAAAAACATTACCGCGAGCGCGGCGAGGCTGTCGGGGTGGCCAACGTCGTCGAGGCCATCTACCATGCCAACCGCGTGGAACCGGAGCGGGGCGTCGAGGAATGGGCGATGGTCTTCAACAAGGCCCAGGAATCAGGCCGTTACTCTGTCTGCCGGGCGCTCCTGGAGTTGCGCAGCGAGTTGCTGATTCAAACAGACTCCGGGCGCGGAATAGTTCTGATAAGCGAAGGTCTTTACCACATAGGACTGTCCGGCTACGACGAAGCCCGGAAGGAATTAATCGAAGCACTGGCCGCCTTAAACGTGGCTCTCGGGCTCAAACCCGACCTCGCCTTTATTCACAACAACAAGGGGCTTGCGCTTCAAGGTCTCGGCACCGTACAGGCTCATTTATCGCGGCATGCAGAGGCGGCGTCGTACTATGAGCAGGCAATCGCTTCCTTTGATGTGGCTCTAAGCCGCGAATCTGACTTCGCACCCTCTCATAGCAATAAAGGGCTGACGCTCAAAAGCCTCGGCGAGGTTCAGATGTACCTGTCTCAGTATGATCAGGCGACCGAGAACTACAAACAAGCGCTCAGCTCCTTGGACGCGGCATTGCGTTTCATACCCAATGAGTCGGATGTCTACAGTAACAAGGGGCTGACGCTTCAATCTCTGGGCTATGCGCAGGCGTTACAAGCGCATTATGAGGAGGCAGAATTGAGTTACGAGGAGGCCATCTCCTCCTTTGATACGGCCATACGACTCGCTCCCGACCGCACACTTGCACACGCCAGTAAGGGAAGCGTTCTTCAATCTCTTGGCGAGATGCAGATCCAACTAGCGCGGTACGAGAGGGCAATCGCGAGCTACGAGGAGTCAATCACTTCCTTCGACGCCGCTCTTCGGCTCGCTCCCGACTTTGCGCTCGCCCACGCGAGTAAGGGGGCCGCGCTGCGAAGCCTCGGCGACGTTCACGCTTTACTTTCCCAGCATGAGGAAGCGGTCACAAACTACAGGAGAGCCCTCGGCTCCCTGGACGCGTCCCTGCTACTCGCGCCGGACGTCGCCTTTACCCATGTCAACAAAGGGCTCACGCTGCGGGGCCTCGGCATGTCGCACCACCTAAAGTCGAATTACGAGGAGGCGGCCGCCAATTGCAAAGAGGCGCTCACCCATTTTGAGTCGGCTTTGCGGCTCGCACCCGACCTGACGCTCACACACAATAACAAGGGGCTGACGCTCCGAAACCTGGGCGACGCCCAAGTCCAACTGGAAGATTACGAAGCAGCTATTGCCAGCTACGAGGATGCACTTCTTTCCTTTGACTCGGCGTTGCGGCTCGCGCCAGATCTTGTGCTGGCGCATGCCAACCAGGCGTTTGCGCTGAGGGGCATGGGTCAAGCGCAGGCTCACCTGTCGCAGCTTGAGGACGCTGTCGAGACTTTAAAGAAGGCCATCGCCGCGGCAGACTCGGCAATACGGCTCGCGCCAGACCTCGCGGACGCCCACAGCGCCAGGGGGGTGTCGCTTTTATGGCTCGGCATAGTAGAAGCGGACCTAGAACAACGTGAGTCCGCGATGAAGAACTGGCAGGCCGCGTTGGAAGCCTTCTCCAGCTCACTTGAGATTGCCGAGGGAAATAGCTGGACTCAGCAGTTAAAAGACTTCACGCGAGAATTAATGGAAGATTCGAGCGAAACGTAATTTTCGCTTTCGCGGTCCGAAGTCGAAGAGCAGCCCGCGCTGGCCTGGCATTTACAAACTGTTGACGCGCAGGCGTCCCGGCCTCCCTATTTGAACTTGATGGCCGTGACTTCCATCTTGATGACGGCCTGCCCGCCTTCTATCTTCGCTTTGTCGTCCCCGCGAAAGCCCGGAATCGCAATCGGGACTTTGGCCGTCCCGTTGTTCTCCAACTCCGTGACGCTCCCCGCCGGAATCACTATCTTGGTGCGCTCCTTGATAGTCTTTCCCTCAAAGTCAACCACCGCGCCACGCATCTCCACGCCGCTCAGCGTGCGCCCAGTAAAGTTTCGGATGGTCGTGGCCAGATTCATCTGTACGTCGCCGGCGACGCTGTTGGCGTAATCCGCTATCGGCTCGTCCGTCTTGACCAGGTCGCGGTACTTCTCGAACTCCGGCGACCCGGCGCGGAGGCCCCCTTCCAGCTTCTGGTCCGCGGTGGTGGCCGCGATTGGCTGCGGCTCCGGCCTCGTCTTCAGAAAGACTATCAGGCCCACTATCAGAAGGATTGCGACGAGCCCCGCGACCATGAAGATGGCGCGACGCGAGCGCTCCGCGTCGTCCCTTTTTCCATTCCTATCATCTGTGATTGACATGACTCATCCTCAATCGACAAAGGGCAGAATCCAGAAGCCAGGAGTCAGAATTCAGAATAAAAGGCGGAGAACCACTTTCACTGACTTTCTTTTCTTCCGGCTCCTGACTCCTGGATTCTGACTTCTGCTTTTCCTCATTAGACGCGCGCTCTGGCCCGTTTGTTCCGCGCGTTCCGCTTTAAGTGCTGTTGGCGCGGTTGCGCGGGCGAAGGAATTGGACGGGGTCGCCCTGCTCAGGCACGCTCTTGCCGACGAGCGAGCCTGTGCCGGTGCGCTGCCGGACGGCGCGGGGCCAGGTGATGCGGAAGCGGCTCCCTGCCTGCGGCTCGCTCTCCACGCTGATTTCGCCTTCGAGCAGCTCGACTATCTTGCGCGTGATGGCCAGGCCCAGTCCTGTCCCGCCGTAAGAGCGCGCCAGGCGGTCATCCACCTGCCTGAACTCGTCGAAGATGTAGGTCAGGGCCTCGCTCGAAATGCCTATCCCTGTGTCGCTCACCTCCAGGCTCCAGCGGTCCCCTTCGAGCGGCGAGGCCGAAACGGTAACGGACCCGGCGGTCGTAAACTTGACGGCGTTGCCGATTAAATTGGAGAGCACCTGCTGGAGCTTGTGCCTGTCCGTCCAGACGTGGCCCAACTCAGGCGAAATCTCGGCGCGCACTTCCACGCGCTTGTCCTTAATCTCGGCGGCGTAGTCCTCGACTATCTCATGGACGACCTCGTCCACGTCAACGTTTTCCAGGTGCAGCGCCGCGCGCCCCGCCTCCAACCTTGAGTAATCCAAGAGATCGTTAACCAGCTCAAGCAGCGAGCGCGCGTTGCGCTCCATGCGCGTGACGGCCTCGTTCTGAAGCGCCGCGAGCGGAAGCTGGCGGTCGCGCGCCAGCAACTGGCACAACCCGATGATGACGTTCAGGGGGGTGCGCAGCTCGTGCGAGATGTTGGAGACGAAAGCGGACTTGAGGCGGTCGTGCTCGCGCAGGCGGTCGTAGGCCGAGACTAGCTCGCTATGCTGCCTGACCTCTTCCGTGATGTCGCGGAAGACGGCGACCGCGCCCTCTGGTCGGCTGTCCTCGCCCGTCAGGGGCGTGGCGGAGATGGCGACGACGCGGCGCTCGCCGTCGGCCCGCAGGATTTCCAGTTGCTCGCCGGAAAGATGCTCGCGCCGCTCCAGCGCGCGCCAGAGCGGGTGATTCTCTATGGAGAGGCTGCGGCCGTTGAGGTCGCTGAAGGCCATGTCGGCGATCAGGGCCTGCGCCCCGTCGCGGAATTCATCCGGCGTGCGTCCGATGATCTTAGCTCCGGCCGGGTTGACGCGATAG
>DATEMM010000266.1:0-9279 GCA_035275605.1 Pyrinomonadaceae bacterium | reverse complement strand
GGCGCGTGTCTTCGTCTCTGTCAATCGTCCACGCGCGCCGCGCGCCGCTTCGCCCATCCGTCTCGGCGGCGATTTCGGACGCCATCAGTTCCAGCCCACGCTCCGTCTTCCTCACCATAGCGTCAACCAGGAACGCGTTGCGCTCGATTTCAGAGCCGACCGGGTAAGCAGCTAGACGCAGCGGGGCGGCTTCGCCATAGATGATCTCCGGACGCGTTTGAAGACCAGACTGCTGGAAATCCGAGATGAGGTCGGCCTCCGCCGCGACCCGCGGCTCAGGCTGAAGCTGTGCCAGGACGGCCGCGAACCCCGCGTCGTAATTCACGGCACCGCCCTTCGGCTGATACCGCCCGACGGCCTCCAACAATCTTTCTTTATCCGTCGTCAGCTCCGCCAACACCGTCGCTTCGGACGAGAGGGCGATGACGGCGGCACGCTCGCCGCTCGCGAGCTTATTGATGAGTGCGCGCGCCTGCTCCCTGGCCGCCTCCGCACGCCCACGCGTCTTCATGCTGAGCGACGCGTCCATTAGGATGAAGCGCACGGCCTCGGGCGTTCGTGATTTGAAAGTGAGAATCGGGCGGGCCAGCCCCAGCACGAGCAGAACGACGGCGGCGACGCGCAAAGCCAGGAGAAGTGGCTGGCGCAGGCTGCGCGGGTACAGTTTGAAGCTCGGCGTCTCACGCAGGAACCTGAGCGACGGGAAGTCCAGCCGCACCCCTCGGCGGCGCACCAACAGGTGAATCGCTACGGGCAGCGACACGAGCAGGAGCCCTAAAAGTGCGACGGGGCTGAGAAAAGTCATGAGATTAATAACGACAGCGTCTCGGATTGAAAGAGTACCTAAACGCCTACGAGCCTGATAACCGCGCTGAACCTATAATCAAACTGTGCTCTGCATGATAATATATGAACCTGACGCATTAAACTGTACTGATGCGATTTTGTATGATACTCATTCATCGGAGGCACAGAGCTAAATGAAGCGCGTTAAAATCATTATTGAGAGACATACTGACGGTTATGTTGCCTATCCGCTTGGACTGAAGGGCGTCGTGGTTGGTGAAGGAGAAAGCCGCGAGGAAGCCCTGGCCGATGTGGAGTCAGCGATACAATTCCACATTGAGACTTTTGGGCCAGAGGTCTTCGATGAAGAGCAACCCGTACTCGAAGCGTTTATTGCCGAAACGGGAGTCGCGGCCTAGTGACAAAATTTCCTGTTGACGCGCCGAACAGGCAAACATTCCGCGAGAAGAATTCCTAAAGGCATACGAGCAAAGCTAAAAACGCTCCCCGCCTGGCAACTGTTTGAAACCTTCCCTGACGACAGCCTAACTTTGCGGCAGCATGATGGGCGAGCGCCCGCGCGCGGGAACTTCCCCTGCGATGACGCGCACGGCTGCGGCCTCTGATTCGACGGCCGATTCAAAGGCCAGGAGCGTCGTCGCGCGCTCGGGCACACGCGGCAGCACGTATGGATTACCGAAGACCGCGGCGACGGTCGGGACGTTCGCCTCATCCAGAGCGCGCAAGACTTCGGCGTGCGCGTGGCCGAGCGCGACGCTTCCCTTGTAGGCGGCCACACGCGCGCAGACGGCCGCCAGCACCACGTCGCAATCGCGCACGCTTTCGAGCACCTGCCTGACGTCGGCCGCATCCGCGCTCGATTCGACGAGGCGACCGCGCCACCGCGCCTGCACCTCCTTGGAGAAGCGCGACCCGGCCGGCTCCCTCAGGGCGTGTGCCCAGACTGGCACAGCGTCTTTGAGGATGACGGCGGCGACGCGCCCGCGCTCCAGCGGCAGGAGGTTGAGCGGGTCGCGTATGAGCGTAACGGCCCGCGCGAAGAGTTCGCGCGCGGTCGAAGTGTGCCGGGGATTGGCGACCACGTCCCAGACTGCGTCGAGCGAGACCATGCGCTCGTGCTGAAGGCCGCACCAGGCTTTGGCGCTCAGAATGCGGCGCGCCGATTCGTCTATGCGCTCGCGCGTGAGTCGTCCCTGGCTGACGCTCTCGCACAGCGCCGCGTGTGCCTTTTCGACGTCGGCAGAATAGAGCGCTATATCGCAGCCAGCCTCCACTGCTCGCACGGCGGCCTCGCCCGCCTCGTAGCGATCCGCCACCGCCCCCATGTTGAGCGCGTCGGAGAAGATGAGCCCCTCGAAATTGAATTGTCGGCGCAGGATTCCGTCAACGATTTCTCGCGAGAAGGTTGCGGGGCGGCCGCCGTTCGAGCCTGGATCGATTGCCGGCACACTGATGTGCGCGGTCATCACCGCGCGCACGCCGCGCTGGACGGCGGCGCGGAAAGGCGCGAGTTCCACCCGCTCCAGCCTCTCGCGCTCGACGTCTAGCGTGGGCAACAGGATGTGCGAATCGAGCGCTGTGTCGCCGTGGCCCGGAAAATGTTTGGCTGTGGCGAGCTGCCCCTCGTCCTGCGCTGCGCGGATGAAGGCCGCGCCCCAGTTGGCGACCGTCTCCGGGTTGTCGCTGAAGGCGCGCGTGTTGATGATCGGGTTGGCTGGGTTGTTATTAACGTCCAGCACCGGGTAGAAGTTGACGTGGACGCCTATGGCGCGGCTCTCGCGCGCGGTGATGCGAGCGGCTTCCGCGGCGGCCTCCGTGTCGCCCGTGGCCGCCAGGGCCATCGCGCGCGGCAGTCGCGTCCCGCCGCGCAACTGCATCCCGACGCCGCCCTCAAAGTCCGAGGCGAAGAGGAGCGGCACGCGCGCTCGCGCTTGCAGGCGGTTCGTCAGCGCGGCGGTCGTCAGCGCGTCGCCGTTGTAGATGATGAAGCCGCCGACCCCAAGCTTCTCTATCGCGCGGACGAGACACGCGTACTGCTCGCTCTCTTCGTGAATGAGCACGCCCGAAGTGTCCGGCATCAAGAGCTGTCCGACGCGCTCTTCGAGAGTCATCTCGCGCAAGGTCGATTCGACCCACTCGGCGCGCTCCGCTTCCGTCTGTTGCTGCAAACTGTTCTTCGTCCCCTCTTCGGCTGGCATCAATGCATCTTAGCTCGTGAATGTTAAATGGTAAATCGGAAATGGAAGAAGAAGGGAGAGCGCCTCTCCACGGCGCTGGACATTAGACTATTGTGCCGGTGCCTGGCCGGGGAGGGTTACGTTCAGCGGCGGACGGCACGGTCGCTCGCTCTCATATCGGCCTAGTTGAGCTTTCAGCCGCCCGGCCACGTCGGCTCTACCTTCCGCGTCGGCCCTGGCCGTCATCCGTCGCGTCCAGGCGGCGGCCTCGTCGCAGCGCCCGAGCTCGGCCAGGGCCATCGCCACTAGAGCGCCGTGGTCGATTGTGGGACTGGCCTCGTAGGCGGATTGGGCCAGTGCTAAAGCGCGCGTGCCGTCACGCAACTGTGCCTGCGGTGAGGCCGCGAGCAGATAGGCGAGAGTAACCACGGTCAACCCCTTTCCCGGAAATTGCTCATGCCCCTTCTCCAGCGCCGCGAGAGCGCGGCCGTATTGCTTCCTGGCCAGAAGAATGTTCACGTACCCGAGCAGCGCGTTCTCGTCGTTGGCGTCCGCCTCGACGACTTTGGCTGACTCTGCCTCCGCCTCTTCCAGGCGGCCTGTCTTGCTCAGTTCCTGCGTGAGCAAAGAGCGGGCGCTGTTATCGCCGGGCTGCGCGTCGAGGGCGGTGCGCAGGTGCTTTATCGCCTCCTCGTGCTGATTATCCCCGGCCAGAAGAATGCCCAGATTGTAGTGGGCGTTCGCGTGTGCCGGGTCCAGGCGGATGACTTCCTTGAATTGCTCTATGGCCCCGCGCAAATCCCCTGTCTGCGTCAAAGCCGCACCCAGGTTAAAGTGCGCCGGGATACTGTCGGGCTGTTCACCAATGGCTTTCCGAAACTCTTCAGCGGCTTCGGAAAATCTGCGCGCTTCGAGAGCCGTCCGCCCGCGAGCCAGGTGCAGGCGCGCCCCCCTGACGAGTTCCTGTAAGCCGTCCAAGAGCGAGTCGGACGCGCGCACGCCGACGCTGCCGCTGAGCGCAAGGTGCGATTGCGCCTTTCCAGCCTCGCCGAGTCCGCGATAAGCCATCGCCAGGGCATAGTGCAGGCGATTGGCCTCAGGCGCGAGTTGCAGCGCCTTCTCTAAATACCTGACGGCCTCAGCATAGTTTCGTCTGGACAGTGACACTTGCCCGAGCCCGTACTGGGCCGCGGCGCTCGCCTCATACTTTTCGATGACCTGCTTGAAGCTGGCTTCGGCTTCGTCCAGGCGATTCAATTGCAGGTAGATGTTTCCAAGGTTCACGAACACGGGCAGGTAGTCCGGGCGCAAGGTGCGCGCGGCGTCGTAATAACGGACGGCCTGCGCGGCGTCCCCTTCCCGCTCGTATAGTTTCCCGAGCAGGTAAGCCCAGCGGAAATCTTTCGGCGAGAGCCGCGCGGCGTTCAGATAGCATTCTTTGGCCGCCTCGTGCAGGGAATAGGCGTGATAGATTTGGCCCATCGTCCCGTAAGCTTCGCCGAGCTTATCTGGCGGCGTGGCGGGGTCTTTTGTGGCGGCGGCGAGCGCCTTCTGGGCCGATGCTATGTGCTCGCGTGCCTCCGGCTCCATGCCGCGCGTGTCCGGCTGCTGAATCGGCGTCAGCCCCTGCACGGTCGGCGGCATCAGGACGCTTTCCCGGTTCGTCTGCGCCACGGCGCGCGCACACGACGCGAGCGCAACAAAGAGAATCAGGCAGGCAGCGCACTTATGACGAAACGCGCGCGCCTCGAAACTCATCTCGATGACATTACCTTGACGTCTCACTTCTTTCCAGAGGACGTTCCTTCCTTCAACGTCGAATAACGATTGACGGGCGGGGCCTTCCATTCCTCTACGCCGCCAGCGGGCCAGTGCACGCGGACGGCCTCGACGCGCTCAGCCCTGCCTATGCCGACCAGCACCCTGGGGTCCTGGGACGAGCAGTAGCTGCCGTCTGTCCGCGCGCGCCGCCACAGAATCCTTTTCGGCGTCAAGACCACCTCGACCTTCGCGCCGAGCATGTCCCGGTTCACTCCCTTACCCAGCAGCCGCAGGCCGAGCCAGTGGTTTTGACTTCCGACCCGGTTTAAAAAGAGGCGGGCCGGGCCGTTGTTGTTCGTGACCAGCACGTCCGTGTCGCCGTCGTTGTCCAGGTCGCCGAAGGCCGCGCCGCGGCTGACCTCTAACTGACGAAAGACTGGACCGGCCTCTTCTGAGACTTCCAGGAATCGGCCCGACCCATCGTTGCGAAAGAGCTGGTTGGGCTGGCCCAGGGGATAAGGGTCGCCTTTGCGCACCAACTCCTGTAAGTGCCTGACAGCCCCGTTGACCGCGAGGATGTCCAGCCACCCGTCGTTGTCATAGTCGAAGAAGAGTGTGCCAAAACCCGTCAACCGGCTGCCGGGCAATCCCAACCCTGCCTCGCGCGTGCGGTCCTCGAAAGTGGCCCGGCCCAGGTTGAGGTAGAGCGTGTTGGTCTCTTCCATCAAATGCGTGACGAAGATGTCTTCCGTGCCGTCGCCGTTGAAATCTCCAGCATCAACGCCCATGCCCGCCTCCGCCTGGCCGTCGCGGTTGACGGCCGCGCCCGCCAGCAGGGCTTCGTTCTTGAAGGTGCCGTTCTTCTGATTGATCCAGAGCTGGTTCGGGTCGCCGTCGTTGGCGACGTAGATGTCTATCCACCCATCCGAGTCGAAGTCTGCGGTAATCACCCCGAGCCCGTGGCCGAACTCGCGCGCGACGCCCGCAGAGGTCGTCACATCCTCGAACGTCCCGTCGCCCTTGTTGCGCAGCAGGCGGTTGCCGGGCGCGCGGAAAGAGCGCGGGCCGCAGTAGTCCTTCACAGTCGTCTCGGCGTAGCAGGCCGGGCTCGTCGCGGGCGCGAACTCCGCGTAGTTCGCCACCATCAGGTCCAGCCACCCGTCCCGGTCGTAGTCTACGAAGGCAGCGCTCGTGCTCCATCGCCGGTCGTCGTCCCCTGCCTTCGCGGTCGCGTCTGTGAACGTGCCGTCGCCGTCGTTGAGGTAGAGCTGGTTCGGACCCAGGTTGCAGAGGTAGAGGTCCGTCCAGCCGTCGTTGTTGACGTCGCCCGCGATGACGCCCATCCCGTAGCGATCGGCCGCGATGCCGCTCTGCGCGGTCACGTCCGTGAACTTCAACACGGGGCGGCCGTCTTTGCCCGCGACCAGGTCGTTGCGGAAAAGTTTCCCGCGCGGGGCAGGCGTCTCGCGCCAGGGAAAGAGCGTCCGCGCAGGCGTGTCGCCGGGCTCCAGCGTGGAGCCCTGCACGAGGAAGGCGTCCAGGTCGCCGTCGTTGTCGAAGTCGAAGAGGGCCGCACCGGAGCCCATCACTTCGGGCAGGAAAAGCTTGCCCGTCGCGCCGTTGTAGTGGCGAAACTTAAGCCCCGTTTCTTCCGCCAGCTCGTCGAAAATCGGGGACGCCTGCGACCGCCCACCCGGCCGAACAGGCGTAAGGCAAAAGGCGGCCACGGCGACCGTCACCAGGAGCTTTAAGAACACAGGTCTGTAATTCATGCCGAACGCTCTTTGGACGAGTATCTCAGAAGCGGGCGGCTCGTGTGAAGTGGCACAAAATTCTCCTGGCCCCGACCCCGGCGGGTCCACCTTTCTTGTGCCAAAATCCCAAAATCCCTTGACAGGCCCGGCGGGCAGTTGATATACCACTCGGCACTTGCCTGCTATTTGCCTCTCTAGACCTTTTTCCTTCCGGGCCCAAGTGCCTGGCCTTAGCCACCCTTGAAAATACTCGGTGCTAAGCTCACAATTGAGGTGCCTTATGAAAAATCCAAGACCATTGCCGTTGTTGACGGCCGCGGTGTTCCTCCTCGCCTGCTTTCACGTTTCCGTGTTCGGACAATCAAATGAAATCGCAAGGGTCTCCGCCGGCGGGGACACCATCAGGTGGGACATAACCGTCCCCTACTCCGCCGCGACCGTGACGGTCTCGGGGGCTACTTGCGGCGTTATCCGCAAAGAGTTCAAGGAGGGAGCGACGCCCACCTTCGCTGCTTACGACAGTAACGGCGCCAGGCTGCCCGACGGGCAGTACCAGTATGAGCTGCGCCTGACCCCCGTCCTGTCGGCCGATACGCTGAAGGAGCTGGCGGCTGCCCGCCAGAAGGGCGGCGGCCAGGAGGCAGATCCCGACTGCCGCCTACGCGCGTCCCAGCCCTCCTACCCGCTCGTTCAGTCCGGGGCCTTCGCTATCATGAAGGGAGTGATCGTCGTCGCGGGCGGCGTCGAGTCCACGGACGGGCGGCAGGCTAGGCGGCAGGCCGCGCCGCGCCCCTCCACAGTGCGGGACGATCTCCCTGCGGAGGTCACGGCTTTCATGCCCGCCCGCTTCGTCGAGACGAGCGCGCCGAGCCGAGCCGTGAGGATGGCGGGGCAGCCCTTCGCGCACGCGGCCTTCCCCGACGACGTGATCCCAGACGACCTGATCGTGCAGGGGAGCCTCTGCGTCGGGCTCGACTGCGTCAACAACGAGAGCTTCGGCTTTGACACCATCAGGCTCAAGGAGAACAACACGCGCATCAAGTTCGAGGACACGTCAGTCGGCAGCTTCCCCACCAACGACTGGCAGTTGACCGCCAACGATTCCGCCAGCGGCGGCGCGAGCAAGTTCTCCATAGAGGACATTACGGGCTCTAAGGTCCCGTTCACGATTACGGCCGGGGCGTCCACCAACTCCATCTTCGTCGATTCGACGGGGCGCGTCGGCTTTCGCACCAGCACGCCGGTCCTCGACCTGCACGCTGCCACCAGCAACACGCCTGCCATCAGGCTCGAACAGAATAACTCGGGCGGATTCACGGCGCAGACGTGGGACATCGGCAGTAACGAAGCCAACTTCTTCATCCGCGACGTGACCGGCGGCTCTAAATTATCCTTCCGCATCCGGCCCGGCGCGCCCACCAGCAGCATAGACATTGCGGCCAACGGCAACGTCGGAATCGGGACGGCGTCTCCCGATGCCCTGCTAAATGTTGATAAGAACCAGGCCACTGGCACAGAGATACGCATTGACAACACCAATGCGGCGGGCTTCGCGGGCCTGTACATGAACGGCGGGTTCTCGTTGGCGAGCGGTGGCTTCGTCCAGTACAACAACACGACGGGCGCTAAGAATTTGTTCGTCGGAACGGGCGGCTCCGATCCCCTGCACCTGGGGACCAACAATTCTATCCGCATGACCATCCTGCAAACCTCCGGCAACGTCGGGATCGCGACGACCGCGCCGACCGACACGCTCTCGGTCAACGGAACCGCCAGCAAGCCCGGCGGAGGTTCGTGGGCGGTCTTTTCGGATGAGCGTCTGAAGAACATCAAGGGCAGTTTCAACAGCGGACTTAAAGCCCTCATGCAGTTGCAGCCGCTCCGCTACGAATACAAGCGTGACAACGCTCTCGGCCTCAATTCAGACGGCGAGCACGTAGGCTTTGGCGCTCAGGCGGTGCAGAGGGTTATTCCGGAAGCCGTGACCGCGACCGAGAACGGCTACCTGCAAATCAACAATGACCCGATCCTCTGGACGATGCTCAACGCAATCAAAGAGCAGCAGAAGGAGATCGAGCAACTAAAGGCGGAAGTCCGGCAATTGCGGCAGCGCCGTCCAGCCTCAAGGAACATGGCGGGCCGCCGCCGCAGATAAACCAGGGACCTTCAGGCCGCAGTAAGAACCAGGTCCTATGATTTGAGCAAGATGTGGGAAGGCTGTGCAGGCTGTAGCGCAGCCTTCCCACATCCGTTTCCGCGCTCAGCAAAAGAGGGCGGCCTGCTGCCTCTATTATTGGACGGCGTGCGCGCGTTTAGCCAAGACAGGAAGCTTTCGCTATAATTGGGAATCAGAGGGGAGATTCGATGAAGAAAAAAGTGCTATTGATAACCCTGCTGGTAACTGGCGCTATTATCGCGGCGGCGTGCGGGCGGCAAGCTCCCACCGTTGCCGAGAGGCATTCGTCTCATCCGGAGGCGACGACTAAAACAGGCTCGCAAACCGTCAGCTCGCAATCGCGCGTCCCGGCCTTCCAGGACGTGAAGAGCGCTCAAAACCTGCCGCCGACCCTGTCGCCCGAGCAGTTCTACGGCCCGACGCGCGATGCTTATAGAGTGGCGCAGGAAATCCCGGAGACGATTGCGCAGCTTCCCTGCTACTGCCACTGCGACCAGAGCATCGGCCACAAGAGTTTGCACAGTTGCTTCCAGGACACGCATGCCTCGCAGTGCGCCGTCTGCGTCAACGAGGCTCTAATCGCCTATAACATGCAGAGGAGCGG
>DATEMM010000265.1:0-17495 GCA_035275605.1 Pyrinomonadaceae bacterium | reverse complement strand
GGTGGTCGGTGAAATCAGTTTTTAACTGACTGCTGACCACTGCTTTTCACAATTCAATCTCAAAAACCGTCTGGCGCGTGACTTTCAAATCAACCAGTTCCCAGTCGTCGTCGAGCGTGCTGGCGCGATCCACGACCAGGTAGGACGCCCACTCCTTGATGGGGAACGGCGGCGTGTGCCAGGTTCCCTTGTGATAGGCGTAAGGCAGACGCCCGTCAACCAGGAAGGCGACGACTCGTTCAACATCTGGGGCGTCCGCGTCATTGGGCGGCGCGACCGCGATGACGGACTGCGACGAGACCAGAGGGCTAAAGACCTGCATAGTCCTCCTGTGCCGCGCCATGAAATCAAAGCGAAAGGGACGCCACTCGGAAGTCGCCCCCGTCAACGACGGCTTCCCTTCCCCCAAATCAATCTCCACCGAGCCGCGACTGTCAATCAGAACCCCGAACGGCGCGAACGCCTCGCGCGTCATCGGCTCAACCTTTATATGAACTACGTTCATAGTTTTCAGTTTTCGGTTTTCAGTTTTCAGTTCTCGGCTCGTCGCTGAAAACTGAAAACTAAAAACTGAAAACTGTCATCTATCAATTTCTCCGAGCACGATGTCCAGCGTGCCGATGATGGCGACGACGTCTGCGACGAGGTGGCCGATGCACATCTGGCGAAGCGCCTGCAAATTGATGAAAGAGGGCGGGCGCACGCGCACGCGCCAGGGGCTCGATGTTCCGTCAGCGACCAGGTAGCAGCCGATCTCTCCCTTCGGCCCCTCAATCGAATGATAGTAGTCGCCCGCGGGCGGCTTGATAATCTTCGGCACCTTCGCGTTGACCGGCCCGTCCGGCAGATTGTTTATCGCCTGCTCGACGATGCGCCGCGACTGCCGCATCTCTTCCAGCCGGACCAAGTAGCGATCATAGGTGTCGCCGTTCTCGCCCACAGGCACGTCGAAATCCATCTCGGCGTAGGCCGCGTAGGGGCGCGCCTTGCGCACATCCCAGGCGACGCCGGAGCCGCGAAGCGCAGGCCCCGATAGTCCTATGGCGACGGCGTCCTCCGCGTTGATGACGCCTATGCCGACCGTGCGACTGAGCCAGATGCGGTTCTCCGAAAGGACCGTCTCGTATTCGTCAATCCGCTTCGGGAAATTCCGGACGAACTGGCGCACGTCCTTTTCAAAGTCGTCGTAGGCGTCGTTGGGCATCCCGCCGATGCGCCAGGCGTGGCAGGTCAGGCGCGCGCCGAACTGTCTTTCGAAAATCTTGAGAATCTCTTCGCGCTCGCGCAGGCACCAGAGCAGGACCGTCACCGCGCCTATGTCCAAGGCGTGCGTGGCGAGCCAGAGCAGGTGCGAGGCGATGCGATTGAGTTCCGTCAGGATGGTGCGTATGTAGTGGGCGCGCCGGGGCACGTCCATGCCCATCATCTGCTCGACCGTCTCGACCCAGACGAGGCCGTTGGAGACGGCGGCGAGGTAATCCAGCCGGTCCCAGTAGGGCGCGATCATAGGGTACTGGCGATTCTCAGCGATCTTCTCCATCCCGCGATGCAGGAACCCTATGTCGCAGTCGAGGTCAATCACGGTCTCGCCGTCCAGGCGCAGGACGACGCGCAGCACGCCGTGCGTAGAAGGGTGTTGCGGCCCCATGTTGAGAATCATCTCGGGGCTATCGAGCAGCGTTTCCCGTGTTGTCGCGATTTCTACCTGGTGCATAACTGGTAAAGCGGAATTCAGGAGCCAGGAGTCAGAATTCAGAATATAAGGCTGAGAACCGTTCTTCTTTTATTCTGGCTCCTGACTTCTGGCTTCTGACTCCTGTCCTTTGTAGCATCCCGAGACGCTGTAATTTTCGAGCACGAGGCCGATCTCCGTGGCCTCGCCCTGCTGCCTGAGTTTGAGCAGCTTGTACATGATGGCCTGCGCCGCGCTCGCCTTGTTCCAAGTGTTGCGCGGGCTCTGCGTCTCGGTCAGCACGAAGCCCGCGGTCTCGGCCGCCTCTTTCGTATCGAAAACTTTCGCGCCGTAGTGCGTGGCCAGCTCTTTTGGACTCATAATCAGTGGTCAGTGGTCAGTGGTCGGTGGTCAGCGGCAATCAGTTTTTAACTGGCCACCGGCCACTGGCCACTGACTACTTATCCTTCGGCATCACTTCCTTGCCGCCCCGGAAAATCTCGCGGACGCGGCGCTCCGCTGGCATGGAGAGAATCTCCAGCCCGTAGTTACGCCGCTGCACGAGCTGCTCCTCCTGCACCTCCGTAAATTCCGGCAGGTGCCTGGCCGTCCAATCGTTCTCCATAAATTCGAGCGGGTACTCTTTCCTGAGCGGATGGCCCTCCCAGTCTGGCGGGAGCAGGATGCGGCGCAGGTCCGGGTGATTCCTGAACGGCACGCCGAAGAGATCGAAGACCTCGCGCTCCATCCAGTTCGCCGTCGGCCAGAGACGCGAGACGCTCTCGACGCCCCTTTCCTCGTCGGTCGCCACTTTCAGCCGCACGCGCTCGTTCGCCTCAATCGAGTAAAGGTTGTAGACGACGTCGAAAGGAGCGTCCGCTCGGTCCGGGAAATGCACGCACGTCAGGTCGGACAGGAAATTGAAGCGCGTCCCCGAATCATTTTTCAGGAACTCGCAGACTTCGAGGATGCGCTCCCTTTCAACGCGAACCGAGAGCTGGTTAATGAATTCGGATGCTTCGAGGACCGCGCCGTCAAAGGCGTCCCGAATCTTTTTAGCCAGCGGGTGGTCGGAAGCGTCCGTGGGCTTCGGCCCTTCTTCCTTCTTCTTGACGGGGGCTTTGGGCGCGCCGGCCGCTCCTGCTGCCGTGGGCGCGGCTGTGCCAGGCTGTGCGGGCGCGGGCTTATCTCCGGCCGCCTGTTTCGCTGCGGCGGCACGCGCCTTGGCCTCTGCAATCTTGGCGGCCTTCTCCAGGTCCGACTGCGACTGACTCCTGGCGGGGTCCCCTACCTCCGGCGAGGCTCCGCCGGGGGGCTGTGCGGCGGATCCTTCGGGCAATGATGTTGTGCCAGCGGCCGGGTCAGTCGTCGCGGCGGGAACGGTCGTCCCGCTCGTGGAGCTTCCGGATGGTGCTTTGCCGGTGAGCGCGGCCTGCGCTTCCGGCGTGGTCGGGACTTCGGGCGCGGCCTTGTCGGGCGGGGGCGGCAGGCTCCCTGCGTTCTTAATCTCGGAGCCGGGGCTGGGACTTTTGTCGTCGGTGCGCGGGGGCGCGGGCGCTTCGGCGTCCACGCTCTCTGGGGCATCCGGCTGTTTGGTCTCGTCTGCCATCACGTCTCGGACTTACACCCTGGCTTGCAGTATCGCGCTCTCTTTCGACTTGCGGGAAGGACAGAGCGCAAAACTTCCAGTCAACGCTCTTACAGTGTTAATGCTATGAGTACAGCAATAGGACGGTCAGGTGGGTTGTAACACGCGATTTGCGCCATTGTCAATAAACTCCGCGGATAAAGTTTGAAAGTCCAGGCGGGAGCCTCAAACGCCCGTCAAACTTGACGTTGCGCGCCCTCAACGCGTATCATGGATTGTTTCGAGAGAGGCTCAGATAGCCGTCTATAGAGTGAGGAAGAGAGAAGGAACATGAAGCAAGGAATTCACCCGGAATACAACGACATCAAGGTCCAGTGCGCCTGCGGCAACACTTTCACCACGCGCTCGACCCGCAAGGAAGAGCTGCACGTGGAAATCTGCTCGGAGTGCCACCCGTTCTTCACCGGCAAGCAGAAGCTGGTGGACACGGCCGGCCGCGTTGACCGCTTCAACAAGCGCTACGGCAAGAAGCAGCCGGAGGCTCCGGCCGCACAGCCGGAACAGACCGAGACCGCCGCGGCACAGTAACTACAGTTGCAGGATTTTGAGCCCCGATGCAGGCTTTGCAGGTGACAGCCAGACAGCATTAGCCATCCCTAACTTAAGACGCCGACTCTTTCAGCCTAGCCGGTCGCTTTTCGTGTATCATTACTCGCCAGCGACCTCTTCAACAGCCTGAAAGGTCGGCGTTGCTGTACCCGGCTAGTTTTTCTCCCGGAAGGAAATTGTAATCGTGAGCGCAAACGAAAGAGATTTAATCGTCGGCGGGCAGGCCGTCATCGAGGGCGTGATGATGCGCACCCCCAACGCCTACGCCATCGCCGTGCGTAAGGCCGACGGGACAATCGTCAACACGGCCGCAGTCCTCCCTAAGTGGAGCGACAAATATCCGATTCTCAAGCTGCCCATCCTGCGCGGGGGTGCGGTGCTGGTTCAGTCGATGGGGCTCGGCATCAAGGCCCTGAACTATTCCGCCAATGAGGCTTTCGCCGACGCGGAAGAATCGGAAGCGGCGGAAGTCGAAGTCGCCCTGAAACCCGCCGTTATAGAGGGCGAAGGAGATTTCGCGGGCATCACTGGAGGCTTGCCAGGGCTCATCCCCGTCCCGACCAGGAAGCGCGCCAAAGACGAGCTGAAGAAAGGCACGACCGCGGCGGCGGCTGGCTCCATAGTCTTCGCGCTCATCTTCAATGCGCTGCTCTTTATCGTCGCGCCGCTGCTTCTGACAAACGCCCTCTTCATAGCGGCTGGCTGGGCTCCCTCGCCCGCGCCCACTGAAACCCCGGCAGTCGTCCGGACGCAGGGCACTGCTTCGGCCACGCAGCCGGACGCAGCAACGGCTCCGGCAACTCCGGCCGTCGTGAACGACGCCTGGTACGCGCGCGCCTGGAGGAGTGTTAAGACCTATCTGCATCCGGTCAGGCCGACGGTCGGGTTCAACCTGATAGACGGGGTGATCCGTATGTCGTTTTTCATTATCATGATCTTCAGCTTCTCGCTGATTAAGGACATACGGCGCGTCTTCGAGTATCACGGCGCGGAACATAAGACCGTCTTTACCTGGGAGAACGGTCTGCCATTGACGGTCGAGAACGCGCGCTTGCAGCCGCGCCAGCACCCGCGCTGCGGGACTAGCTTTCTGATGGTCGTGATGCTGGTCTCCATAGTGCTCTTCTCGGTCATCAAGTTCGATTCGCTCCTTTACAACATGCTGGTGCGCATCGCGCTCATCCCGGTCGTCGCCGGGCTCTCCTATGAAATCATTCGCCTGTCAGCGAAGAAGGAGGGCGGCTTCGTCTTCAAACTGATTACGCTGCCCGGCGTCTGGCTCCAGAACATCACGACCAAGGAGCCCGACGACAAACAACTGGAGGTCGCGCTCGAAGCTCTCAAGGAATCCCTGAAGCTGGAGCCGCAGCCACAACTGGCGGAGGCAACCCCGCTCGCCTGATTTTTATGTTAGAGAAACTGGAACAGATCGAAGCGCGTTATGAAGAGCTGACCAGGGAAATGGCCTCGCCCGACGTGATGTCGGACTACGCGGCCTACACCAAGCTGGCGAAGCAGCATCGCGGCCTCGGCGAAGTGGTCAAAAAGTACCGCGAGCTGAAATCCCTGAAGGAAGAGATGTCGGGCGCACGCGAACTCCTGGACACGGCCGACGACGAAGAGATGCGCGAGATGGCCCGCACCGAAGTGGACTCGCTCCAATCGCGCGTCGGGCAGACGGAAGAGGAATTGAAGCTCCTCCTGATTCCGACTGACCCGAACGACGAAAAGAACGTCATCCTGGAAATCCGCGCCGGCACAGGGGGCGACGAAGCCACGCTCTTCGCCGCCGAGATGCTCAGGATGTACCAGCGCTATTCCGAGCGCCAAGGCTGGCGCATGGAGATTCTGGACGCCTCGGAATCCGGCATCGGCGGCGTCAAGGAGGCCATCGCGTTGATAGAGGGCGACAAGGTCTACTCCAAGCTCAAGCATGAATCCGGCGTCCACCGCGTGCAGCGCGTCCCGCAAACCGAAACCAGCGGGCGCATACACACCTCCGCCATTACGATCGCCGTCCTGCCGGAGGCCGAAGACGTAGACGTCAAGATCGACCCGAAGGATTTGCGCATAGATACCTTCTGCTCGTCCGGCCCCGGCGGCCAGTCTGTTAACACGACCTACTCGGCCGTGCGCATCACGCACCTGCCGACCAACACGGTCGTTTCGATGCAGGACGAGAAATCGCAGATTAAGAATCGCGAGAAGGCCATGAGGGTCTTGCGCGCGCGCCTACAGGAGATAGAGGAGCAGAAGCAGCACGAGGCGCTGGCCTCGGAGCGCCGCGCGATGGTAGGCAGCGGCGACCGCTCGGAAAAGATTCGCACCTACAACTTCAAGGAGAACCGCGTCTCGGACCACCGCATAGGGCTGACCATTCACCAGCTCGACCTGGTCATGGAAGGCGCGCTAGACGAAATCATCAACGCCCTGGTCACACACTACCAGGCCGAGAAATTAAAGGCCGAGGCTGTCGCGGCCTAAGCTACTTAACCTGAACGGAGAGGATTGAAATGAAAAAGTTTTTGACGGCGTGCGGCCTCCTGGCCGTGACATTCGCGGTCGCCGCGGCCATGAGCGCGGCCATGCCGGACTATTCCGGCACCTGGACCCTGGACAAATCGAAGAGCAAGGATTTGCCGCCCATGATGGTCAGCGCCGAGACGTTGGAGATGACCGTCACGCAGGACAAGGAGAAGCTCACGATTAAGAATAGTCTGAGCGGCGACGAGGTAAGCTACAAGCTGGACGGCAGCAAGGCGAAGGCCCAGATGGGCGGCCGTATGCCGGGCGAAGCGACCATCTATCTCGAACAGAAAGAGGACGGCAAGGTTGTGCTGCACGTCTTGCGCGAGCTTAACTTTCAGGGCAACGCCGTCACCATCACTATCACCGAAAGCTGGGAGCTGATGGACAACGGGAAGACTTTGAAGGCCAAGCGCACGGTGGAGTCGCCGCGCGGCACGCAGGAGATGGAGATGGTCTATACCAAGAAGGTTTAGTGAACCGTCGGTCGCTGCTCTGCGCCCCCGTTAATTCTCTGAGCCAGATGAAAACCACACGCGTCCTTCTCATCCGGCACGGCCAGTCCGAAGGCAACGCCGAGGGGCGCTTCGGCGGACACACGCCAACCCCGCTCTCGGTGCGCGGTCGTCTCCAGGCAGAGACGACCGCGCGCGCACTTACAGCAGAAAACATCACGGCCATCTACTCCTCGGACCTTTCGCGTGCAGTGGAAACCGCAATGCCGCTCGCACGCCTGACGGGCCTGGACGTGGAGAAGACGGACGCCTTTCGCGAGCGCCACATCGGCGTGATGGAAGGATTGACGTTCGAGGAGGCCGCTTCACAGCACCCGGAGCAGTACGCCGCTCTGATCCGGCGCGACTTCGAGCACGTCCTGCTCGGCGGCGAAAGCTACAGGCAGATGTTGGAGCGCGCCGCTCGCCAGCTAGACCTGGCAATCCAGCATAACCAGGGCGGCCGCATCTGCGTCTTCGCGCACACCGGCACCATCTGCATCCTCGCCCTTCACCTGATGGGCGCACTGGACGCGCCGGAACTAAAGCCCGTCTGGATTTCCACCGCCAACTGCGGCATCTCGCGCTTTGAGCTGCGCTCGGACGGCTTCATCCGCGTGCTCGCCCTCAACGACACACGCCACCTCGCCACGTTGTCATAAACGATTACTTTAAAGCTTGAGAGAGGCGCAGGCTTTCAGCCCCCGCCCAGTCGCAGAGCGTCTTCACGTCTTCATTGGAGAGCTTCGCGTCGCCGTGCATGCGCAGGTAGGAGGTGAGCGGCATCGCGCCGCTTTTTACTTCCCTGCAAATCTTCTTGAGCATGCCCTGCTGATCGTCCTCTGTGTACTGCGCCCAGTCGGAGAAATTCATCTCGCGGCGTCCGACGTTGACGTGATTGATGACGAACCAGGAGACGGGGGCGACGTTGCTGTACCAGGGCCAGCGCGTCTGGTTGGAGTGGCAGTCGTTGCAGGAGCGGTCGAGGATGGCCGCGACCTCCGGCGGAACGTGACCGCGTGCGTGAATCGTGCGGGATTCGTCAACCGGCGGATTGGTTCTGGCCGGGCGTATGAACTGTAGCGCGATGAAGACGGCGGCGACGACGATTGCCGTCCACTTGAGAATCTTCTGAATCCGCAGTCTCTTCATATCTTGATAACGGTCGCCGGCCTGGATTCTTACAGCCCATTCCGGCACACCTGCTCACTCATACCTGCTGTAGCTTGATGTTACGTGTGCCTCTGAGCACGCCCTGCCCATCGCGCTGTAAGGCTATAACCGGCTGGAAGCCGCCGCGCCCGCTGAGTTTGGCGCGCTGCTCCGGGGTGACGCGCGGATCATTCTCGAACCAGAAGGAGTCTATCCAGTATTCCGTGTAGCCTGGGCCGGAAAGCGTCGCGTGTATGTGCTCCGGGTCAATCCTGCCTGGGTAGCCGCCGGGCCTGATCGTGCGGAACTCGTAGCGGCCGTCAGCGCCCGTCTTCATCCACCCGCGCAGGCGCGGCTTCGGCGGCCCTACGTCTCCCTTCTCATTCGAGTAGTAGCCCCTGGCGTCCGTGTGATAGACGTAAAGCGTGATGCCTTCGGCGGGAGTCACGCCGTCCGGACGGAAAATCGTGCCGGTGATGAGCAGTGGCTCGCCCGGCTCAGCAGCCTCCGTGATTCTGGTTTTCCAGAAGAGGCTGCCGGGACTGTCCGCCGCCCCGGCCCAATCTTGTGCCAGCGCACGCCCGCTCGTCCCGGAACTATTCAAGGCCGCGAAGCCGAGCGGCAAGATGGGAAGCGCGGCCGCGACGACTGCCGCCCGTTTGAGAAACTGCCTGCGGGTAAACTCGCCGGAATCCTGCTCTTTCATCTTCAAAGCCTCCTTCTAACCCTGGTTCCCGTGTGAGAACAGATTCGACGCGTGCGGAAGATATACATCACGTCGAAAGATCTTCCGCGCGCGCTCTTTTAAGTGCTCTTACCCGGCCTGCGTGCCCGTCGTCTGGAGCAGACGCCTGATGCGCGCTCGCACGGCCCCGTCATTCTCCTCCGCCAGCAGGCGCTTGAGAATCGGCTCAGAGAAACGCCCGTACTTGCGTATCTCCTGCATGGCGGCTTCGCGCACCTGCGGTGAAGGGTCGCGGAGCATGCTCAACTGCTGCCGGACGCCCTTTTCCATCTCCGGCGTGATGACTTCGGCGCGGCCGACGAGCACGCGCACCAGCTCCTGGGGTCGCGGCTCAATCGTGACGGGGAGAATCTCGTCCGTCTTCCGGCGCGGCAGGATGTAGAAGACGCGCAGGCCCTCCTCGAACCAACTGGTCCGCCAGGTCTTTATCATCGCCTCCGCTTCCTTCTCGTAGAGGCCGGATGCGACGAGAATAGCTTTCAGGTCCGCCAGCAGCGCGTCCATGCTCTTGTCCAGCGCGGGACGCTCGTGCGTCATCTCGCCCGTGAACGCGTCGCACAATCGGTAGCCGACTCGGCCCCCGCGGTTCTCGAAGATGACCAGGTGCGCGATTTCGTCCTGGCCCAGATTCTTCAGGACGACGTTCTCGTTTTCGAGCTTGACGGTGAGCGGCAGATCGAAGGTGCCGACGCCGCGGTAGAAGAGGAATTTCTCCTGCTGCACGGGATTGCCGTCCGTGCTACAGACCTGCACGGGCGCGGCGTCCACTTCACGCGCGGGGTAGTAATGGCTGTGCGCGCTCTCTACGGGGAAGGTCAGGGCCGCGCCGGGCATGACCTTCAAGCGTCCCCAGTCAATCCCGCCGCTGGCGTCACGAGCGCGCGGATACCATTCCGTAATCTTCCCCTTCGGGAAATCCACCTTGACGGAGACTTCCATCTCCTTGCCGGAATAGAAATAGAGCACGGGCGTCTCCATGCGCACGCGCGCCGTCAGGTCGCCTTTGCCCTGTGTGGTGCGGTGGCGAAAGCCCGCGCCCCCGTCCTGCATTGTGTAGACGAATTTGGGCAAGTCGCTCGGGCCGTTGAGCGGACGCCAGTCGAGCGCCACGCCGTCTCGCCCGGCGACGGAAGTGAACGTTCCCCACTCGTGTACGACGAGGCGGTCGGCCCCCGGCGCGCTCCTCTTCTGCTGATCTTTACTCGCCGAACTGCTCTGGCCGGTCAGGCCGAGTCCCACTAGCGCGGCAATCGTGAAAGCCAGAAAGCACCCCGCAAAGAGTCTCGATGTGGTACGTGTAATCATGTTCTTTACTCCTCAAGTTAAAGTTCTTCGGCACAACGAGGATTTCGAGCGGGAGAGACAAGTGATTGCGGATTTGGGATTGCGGTTTGCGGATTAGAAAACGATTAGTGCTTTCTTTTCAATCCGCAATCCCAAATCCGCAATCCGAAATTCATTCGAACCAGGCCCATTCAAGCCCTTTCTTCCAGCGGTCGAGCATGCCTTTGTCGAGTTTGAGCACGCCTTCGCGCGTTACGCCTTTGGGCGGGGCGATGAGCGCAGCCAGGCGGTCGTAGACGCGGCCGCGCTCTGCTCCGCGGACGCGCGCCAAAAGGTGCCAGAGCGTGAGCGTGTCATATTCGCGCGCCTCCGCGAGCACCACGTTGAGGGCCTTCGCCCCGCCGTTCTGGAAGTCCAGTTTAGTGAGCGCGTCGCGGAAACTCTGGGAAGCGTCGTCGAAGTAAGGTGTGCCAGGCCCCTTGCCCGGCTGCGTCACGCAAACAGCCCCGGCCGGCACAATGGATTCGCGCCCTTTAAGGACGAGCGCGACCCAGCCAGAGGTCACTTGCAGGCGGCTGCGGCCCGCGTCGTCCACCTCCAGCGTGTAGGAGCAGCCGAGGTCTATGGCCGTCGCCGAAGGTGTCTCGACAATGAAGAGCCTGGGAGGCGCAGAGATCATGGCGTGCAGACGCCCGCGGTCGAGCGCCAGACGGTGCTCTGTCGAGCGAGTCCCGAGGAGGCGCACGCGTGAGTTCGGCCCGATGTCCACCTGGCCTATGTCCGCGACGTTGATCTTGGCGCGCGAGGTCGCATCCGTCTCCAGCCACTCCCCGACCGCCAGGCGTCCGTTTCCTTCAAGCCGGTTGTCCCCGAGCTTCGGTGCGCCCGCGAGGCGCGCCACCTCCCAGGTCTGACCGCTCGCGCCCACGCCGCTCTCTGACGGCTTAGGATTGTTGTTGTTGACAACCTGGCCGGTGTGCGGCTTGTCGCCTGGCACAGCAGGAGAATTTTGGGTCGTGGTTTGGGCCACGGCCGGATTGCTCTCTTGCGCAGGGCCGGGGTTAGTCTCGGACGGCTGCGTTCTCTCTTTTTCGACGGTTTGAGTGGGACTGGCGGGCCGGCGCGCAGAGTACCAGATGGTTCCTGCCACGAGCGCCAGGAGTAGGACAGCGCAAGCCGCAGCCACAGGCCACCACCTGAAGACGTGTGCCAGGCCGGAAGTTTTCCGCGCACTTTCGGCCGCCGTTGAACGCCCGTTGAGCGCCGCTTCCATCTCGCTCCACAGCGATGCAGGGGCGGAGGTGGTCGGCAACTGTTCGGCGAACTGGATGCCGAGCTTGACCTCCTCGAACTCTCGCCGACAGCGCTGACAGCCGATTAAATGCTCGGCCACCAGCCGCGATTCTTCAACCGGGAGCTCGTTATGACAGTAGGCGGAAAGTTTTCTACTTACGTGCTGACTAAACATCTCAATTCACCTGACCGGGAGCGCGCCGCGCAAGTGTGCCAGCCGGCGCGCTAAAATTTTATGGCCGCGGTTGAGCCGCGAAGCTATCGTGCCCTTCGAACAGTTGAGCACTTCGGCCATCTCGTCGTAGGAGAGCCCCTCGACGTACTTGAGCAGGATGGGCAGCCGCAGCTTGGGCTTCAATTCGCCGATGGCCGATTTGACGGAGTCTGCGATCTCCACGCTCGCGTAGCGGTCCTCCTGCGTTCTCTTGTCGCCGTGCCCCGTCATCTCGAATCCGTCTCCGAAGGGGAGAAACCGCCTATGCCTGCGCTGCTCATCCATGCAGGCGTTGACGACCAGGCGGTAGAGCCACGTCGTGAACTCCGCGTCGCGGCGAAACTGCTCAATCTTCGTCATCAGTTTGAGGAAGACCTGCTGCGTAATGTCTTTCGCGGACGTTTCGTCGCCTTTGAAGTAGTAGAGCGAGATCGAATAAACCTTATCCTGGTAAGTCTCAAAGAGCAGCCGAAACGCTTCCCTGTCCCCCCGCTGACAGGCTTCGATTACGCGCTCGTCAATCTTTCGCTCGCTCACAGTCGCGCGCCGCTCCATCCGCTTCAGCCTCCGCCCTTCCCACTTCTCAAACCCTTAGACGGGGCGAGTTCTATTTTTCTTCCAAACTTTTTAAGAGGTACGCCTTTTTTTCTTAACGGATTTACAATCAACAGGTCAGCCGCCCCTTGCGCAAGAAGGGGTCCGGCATTCGTTCTTCTGCTCTGGAGAGGTGATCTGACAATGTTCAATCCGACCGAGAAGCCCTACGCGGCTCGTCTCTACATGGCGCTGGCGGTTTCGCTCCTGATTGGCGTGCTGGCGATTCAATGCCAGCCGCTAAACTCGTCCAGCCGCGCGGCCAACAACTCCATCCCTGGGCCACAGGCCAACACTCCGCAACCGATCAAAGACGAGAACCCTGCTGAGAAGCAGGATAAGTTGCCCCCTGGGAGAAGGCCAGTCGCAGTCATCTACGAGCACAACCCCTGGGCCACGGTCATAGGCTCCGACTCGCCTTCCTTCGCGCTCTACGACGACGGGCTGGTGATTTTTGCCCGCCGCGTCGAGGGCAAGCGCGGCGAATACTTCTCCGCCGTCCTCACGGAGCAGGAGCGAAGCGCCCTGGTCTCTTCCCTGCCGGTGGAGCAATTCTTCAAGCTGGAGCCCAGGTACGAGACGACCTTGATGACGGACCAGCCGACTACGGTCATGTATCTCTGGCACAACGGGGAGCGGAAAGCGGTCTCGGTTTACGGCGGCCTGCGCAGGACGGACAACGACCGCGGGCAGCCCGCGCCAGCGGCCTTCACTGAAACCTACGAGAAGCTGCATGATTTCGAGCTGGCACGCGCAACGCCGTGGATGCCGGAGAAGATAGAGATGATGGTCTGGCCTTACGACGCGGCGGGCGACGCCCTCTCCTGGCCGAAGAACTGGCCCGACACCAACCACCCGGAGACGAAGAAGCGGGGCGACGGCTCCGACAGCATCGCCTACAGCATCTACTTGACCCGGCAGCAATACGAGACTTTCAGAGAGCGAGCCTCAGCCAGTTCTCAAAACGCCGTGCTGATTAACGGGCGCAAGTGGGCTTTCTCTTTCCGCCTCCCGTTCCCTGGCGAGGACGTCTGGAGAAAGAGATAAGGGGTGAGAGCCTCCCCTCACCCCTTTACCTTTCAAGAGCGGATTATCCCTCGGCGCTACTTCGTCGCGGCCTCTATGACCTCGACGGCCTCCCTGTCCGTGGGCGAGACCTCCTGCAACTCGTCGTCGCCTTCGAGCTGACGGCGGCGGCGGACTGTCCCGTCCGACTCGAAGATGTAAGCCGAAGGAGCCTCGCGCATGATGATGTCCTGTAGACGCATCAGGCCATAGAGCAGAGCTTCAGGGCGCGGCGGGCAGCCTGGAATGTAGACGTCCACGGGGATGGTGCGGTCAACGCCCTGCATGGTCGAATAGGAGTCGAACGGCCCGCCCGTGGAGGCGCACGCCCCCATCGCGATCACCCACTTAGGCTCCGGCATCTGGTCGTAAACACGGCGCACGACCGGCCCCATCTTCAAGGTCACTGTGCCGGCGATGATGACGAGGTCGCTCTGCCTGGGCGAGGGGCGGAAGACTCCCGCGCCGAAGCGGTCTATGTCGAAGCGGCCCGCGCCGGTCGCGATCATCTCGATGGCGCAGCAGGCCAGCCCAAACGTCATCGGCCAGAGCGCGGACTTGCGCGCCCAGTTGACCACGGGCGCCGTCAAGTCCATCGCCTTTGCGCCGACGGTGCGGCGCACGGCGTTGATCATCGAATCAACCGTCGTCAGAACGAATCCTTCTTGATGTTCAGCCATTGCGATTGCGGATTGCGGATTGCGGATTGCGGATTGAAAGTTACCTTGCTTTTCAATCCGCAATCCGCAATCCGCAATCTAAAATCCTTTCATGCCCATTCGAGTGCGCCCTTGCGCCAGGCGTAGTAGTAGCCGACGACTAGGATGCCTATGAAGACGAACATCTCCAGGAGGGCGAACTTGGTAAATGAGAAGTCGTCGCCCATGAAGATGATGGCCCAGGGCAGCAGGAAAATCGTCTCGACGTCGAAGATCAGGAAGAGCATGGCGACGATGTAGTAGCGAACCGTGAAGCGGTCGTGCGCCTCCGTCTGCGGGTCTATCCCGCACTCGTAGGGGCGCATCTTGGCCTTGAGGTATTTCATCGGCCTGAGAAATCGCCCGAGGACGATGGGCAGGACCGGGAAGATGACCGCGAAGACGAAGAAGATCATCACGGGCCAGTAGGCCGTCACGGGAGAGCCGACCGTCTGTGCGGCGTTGGTCGTCGTCTCTGCTGTTTCGCTTGCCTGGAGAAGAATCGCGCCGAGCACCATCTGCCTCCGATGCCGCGCCCGCAATCTAAAAAAAGCGAGCGCCATGTTTCTGGCGGACCTAAAGAGCTTGCCGGAATCTTATGTCGCGCGCGGGCTCGTTGTCAAAACTATTTCCCCTAACGCTACGGTCAGGCTTCCCCGTGAGGCTCGCCCGCGAGCATCGCGACGGCGTGGTGTAGGACAGGCTTGATGACAGCGAAGCTCTCGCTCACCGCCTTGGGCGAGCCTGGTAGGTTGATGATGAGCGTGCCGCTGCGTATGCCGCACGCGCCGCGCGAAAGCATGGCGAGCGGCGTCTCCTTGAGCGTCTCCACGCGCATGGCTTCGGCTAGGCCCACTGCCTCCCGTTCGATGACGGACCTGGTCGCCTCCGGCGTATTATCTCGCGGGCCAAAGCCCGTTCCGCCAGTGGTCGCAATCAGGTTCACGTCCCGGCGGTCAGCGTACTCGCCGAGCTTTTCCGCCAGCGGCTCAAGATCGTCCGACAGAATCTCCGCGGCGACAATTTGTGCCCCGGCCTCCTTCAATAACTCGACCAGCAGCGGGCCGGACTCGTCCCGCCGCTCGCCACGCGCCGAGCGGTCGCTGACGGTGATGACAACTGCACGGATTTGTGTCGCCATGAGAAGAGCTAAAAGCTGACGGCCGGTTGAAGATTCGGAGCGCGCGCGGCCTATTTGGGTAAAGGGAGTCTGCGCAAATACTCGCCACTGATGGTGATTGCACCGTTGCTGGATTCGATCTCGGGCGTGTCAACCAGGACGCCCACGGTCACAGTCGTGCTGGAGAATTGCAAGGTGGCATCCACGCGCAAGGCTTCCGTCGCCTTCACTGCAAGCTGCTTATGCCTATATGGCTTGAAGCCCTCCACTTCGATCTCCAGCGTGTAATTCCCGGCGGCCAGACGGGGAAACTTGAACTCCCCGTCTTCCGACGAAGTGGTCGTAAACTTCTTCTTCGTCTGCTCGTTCGTCAACCTCACCTTAGCGCCCGCTATGACTGCGCCAGTTTCCTCCAGGACGACACCGCTAAAATTCCCTTTCCCATCCTGGGCGACTGTTTTCTTAATCTTCAGCGAAACGATACGCGTGCAGGTCTTGCTATCCTGCGACTGAGTTTGCCCGAACGCGCCCGAGCAAAGACTCAAAACGGCGGTCAGGGCGGCGCCCGCCATCCTAGAGATGCGCCTCCGAAAGGCACGCAAGCCCACGGGGCAGTCTCGCGTCAGCACGGTGCCGTCGGCGCGACGATAGAGCCTGGCACAGACGCGCCCCTCCGACTTGGCTATGAGCGCACGGACCTGCGCGCTGGTCATTTCCGAGATGTTGTAGACGTGCAGATTGCACTGGTCGCAGAAGCGCACGCGGTCGTCACCGCTCATGTTGCCCCACCCGACATTACACGGCGAGGCGATGCGCAGGCGGTCCAGGGAGTAGTTTTCTTGAGCCATAAAAGATGACCCCGGCAGGAAGTTTTCCAGAACGACTCATCTGATGCAGATTCGCGACGGAAAGGCTGCCCCGGACCCTTCGGCTCACCTGTTTCTGGCGTGTTCCTTGAGCCAGCAGCGATCCATTACGACGAGGAGCCCGGCGTTCTGCGCGCGCTCGGCTGCCTGGTGGTCGATCACGCCTTCCTGTAGCCAGACGGCCTTCGCACCCACCTTGATCGCTTCGTCAACGACTTCGCCCGCTGAATCCGACCTGCGGAAGATGTCAACGAGGTCAATCCGGTCGGGCACGTCTGCGAGCGTCGGATAGGATTTTTCCCCGAGCACCTGCTCCTCGTTCGGGTTGACGGGGATGATCCGGTAGCCCTGTCGCTTCATGTAGCCGGCAACGCCGTTGGAGGCACGGCCGGGGCTCGAAGAAAGACCGACTACGGCAATCGTGCGGCAGTCTTCAAGAATTTTGTTGATGGCTTCGCGGCTGTTAATCTCCACCTTGAAAGACCTCCTCTTGTTCTCCGAAATAAGCTTACCCGTGAACCGCGCCGCCGATGGCGTGCAGCTCCTGTATGGAATAGACGCTGATGGCTTCGCCCGATGAGCGAGCGCCGATGGCTTCGACAATCGCCTGCGCGCCCGTCATGGTCGTGACGCACGGCACGTTGTATTGCAGGGCGGCGCGCCGTATGGCTTGCTCGTCGAAATGGGACGAGCGTCCGAGCGGCGTGTTGATGACCAGCGCGATCTCGCCGCTCTTGATGTGGTCAACGATGTTCGGGCGGCCCTCGTTAACCTTGAAGACGCTTTCGACCCGTAGGCCGACCTCGCGGAGCCGCGTGGAGGTGCCTTCGGTGGCGACCAAGTCGAAGCCCAGACGCACGAGGCGGCGTGCCAGAAGGACTGCCTGCCCCTTGTCGCCTTCGTTGACGCTGATGAAGGCAGTGCCGCTCTTCGGAAGTTCGAGCCCAGTGCCCATCATGGCCTTGGCGTAAGCCTCGCCGAAAGTTTCGCCGACGCCCATGACCTCGCCGGTCGAGTGCATCTCCGGACTTAAGATAGGGTCAACGCCGGGGAACTTGACGAACGGGAAGACCGGCGACTTGATGAAGTACCGCCGGTTCGCCTTCAGGGCCTCCGTTAAATCCGCGGGCAGCTCGAAGCTGCTGAGCGACTGGCCCGCCATCACGAGCGCCGCGATGCGGGCCAGCGAGACGCCCGTGGCCTTCGAGACGAACGGCACGGTGCGCGAGGCGCGCGGGTTCACCTCCAGCACGTAGACGCGGTGGTCCTTGATGGCGAACTGGATGTTCATCAGCCCGCGCACCTGTAGCGCGCGCGCCAGCTCCCGCGTGTAGTGCTGCATCGTCTCCAGATGCTCCGGGTCAATACGCACGGGCGGCAGCACGCAGGAGGAGTCCCCCGAGTGAATCCCTGCTTCCTCTATGTGCTCCTGAATACCTGCGACCACACACGCCGAATCGTCGGCCAGCGCGTCCACGTCAAACTCGGCCGCGCGCTCCAGGAATTTGTCTATCAGGACGGGGCGCTCTGGCGAAGCGTCCACGGCCGTGCGCATGTAAGTATCGAGCGAGGCTT
>DATEMM010000264.1:0-3086 GCA_035275605.1 Pyrinomonadaceae bacterium | reverse complement strand
AATTCGTTCAAGAGCTCAAGGATCTGGGCCTGGATCGTTACGTCGAGCGCCGTGGTCGGCTCATCCGCGATCAGCAGCTTAGGGTCGCAGGCGAGCGCCATAGCGATCATCACGCGCTGGCGCATCCCGCCCGAGAGCTGGTGCGGATAGTCTTTCACGCGCCGCGCAGGGTCCGGGATGGCGACCTCCTTCATAGCCTCTATGGCCGCCGCGCGCGCCTCGCTCCGAGACATCTTACGGTGCAGTCTCAGGGCTTCGGCGATCTGCTCGCCCACTGTGTAGACGGGATTGAGCGAGGTCATAGGGTCCTGGAAGATCATGGCTATGTCGTCGCCGCGAATCTCTCGCATGCGCTCTTCCGAAGCTTTCAGCAGGTTCTCACCCTCGAAGAGAATCTCGCCCCCGGCGATTTTGCCCGGCGGCGAAATCAGACGCATGACGGAAAGCGCCGTGATGGATTTCCCGCAGCCGGATTCTCCGACCAGGCCCAGGAGCTCGCCCCTCTCGACGTGAAAGCTAACGCCGTCCACGGCGCGCACCAATCCGGCGCGTGTGGGGAACTGCGTCTGCAAGTTTCTGACTTCCAGGAGGTGCGGCATGAGTGTGGAGTTTATCAGCGACGACGCCGCTTGACCAACCTCATATGGAAATTGTCGGCCGGGTAAACTAAGATTGCTCTCGGAAATCCCCCGGACAATGTTTCGTGCGTGCCAGGCCGGGCTTGGGCCAAAAAGGGAGAGTTATGTTCGGACGAAGAAGCGCAGCCGTTTTACTGATTCTCTCTTTACTAGCTTTCCAGCCCGCCTGCAAAACCTTGCTCGGCGACAAATCCGGCTCGGACGGCTACGGCGGCGTGGCTAACCGCCCCGCCCCGCACTTCAAGCCCGGCTTTAACCTCTTCACGCCCGAGCAGGACATACAGATGGGCAGGCAATCGGCCCAGGAAGTCGCCAACCAGGTTCCGCTTCTCAAGGACGAAAGGATTCTAGCTTACGTCCGCCAACTGGGCGCGCGCCTAGCCGCGAAAGCGCCCGGCTATAATTTCACTTACGAGTTCAACGTCATCGCCACGCGCGAGATTAACGCGTTCGCGCTTCCGGGCGGATACGTCTTCGTCAACGCGGGCGCGATTGCCGCCGCGCGCACGGAGGGCGAGTTGGCTGGCGTGATGGCGCACGAGATCAGCCACGTCGCCCTTCGCCACCCGACCAACCAGGTCTCCAAGGCTTACGTCGCGAAGACTGGGATGCGGATTATACGCAGAGTGACGGGCGCGGAGATCGGCTCGATTCTCGAACAGGTCGGCGGTGCGGGTGCGAACCTGCTCTTCCTCAAGTTCGGGCGCACGGCCGAGACTCAGGCCGACCTCGAAGGCGCGCGAATCATGGCCGACGCCGGCTACGACCCGCGCGACATGGCTGGCTTCTTCGAGGTGCTCCAATCGAAAAGCGGGCAGCGGACGCCAGAGCTCATGAGCGACCACCCGGACCCCGGCAACCGGGTCGCGGCCATTAACCGCGAGCTCCCCGAACTCAGGATAAGTTCCTCGGCTACGCGCGACTCGAACGAATTCAGGCAGGTCAAGGGATTGCTGGCGGGCGGCGGGACTCCCCTGGCACAATCGGCCGGGCCGGAGCGCAAAGGCACGAACGACCCGGAGGGAAACGAAGCTGGCACACGCCCGCCCGCACCCTCGCCCAACATGCGCGATTTTCAGGCGCGTGATGGTTCGTTCGCCCTCCAATACCCGGAGAACTGGGACGCGCTCACCTCGGACGACGCCAACAACATGATCTTCGCGCCGCAGGGAGCCTACGGACAGATTGACGAGGGGTTGGTGGTCACGCACGGCATCTTCATTGGCACAGTCCAGCCACAGGCCGGCGACCTCGAAGCGGCCAACTCGGCCTTCGTCCAACAGCAGGTCAACATGAACCCGGACTTTCGCGTCGCGCGCCCCGCGCAGGCCATAGATTTCGGCGGGCGGCGCGGCTTCGCCACAATCGTCGCCGGCCCTTCGCCCGTGACGGGCGTGGTGGAGATTGACGTGATCTACACGACGGCGACCAAAGACGGGAGACTTTTCTACCTGATTACGATTGCGCCCGAAGACGAGATGAAGAGTTACCAGCAGACCTTTGAGAGAATCGCAGCGAGTCTTCGGCTGGCAGGTTAGCAAAGAATTGTTTTAGCGGCGGAGAGCATTCACTCTTCTAATGATTTAGACCCCTTCGGGGTCAACATACTAACTACTGGACTAGCCCCTTAAAGATTGTAATCAATCAGACCGGGCACGCCGGCAAATCTTAGCTCGCGAGGACTTCCTTTTTTAGAAAGAGCAGGTGCGAGGCGTTTGGGCCGCCCACGGCGTCCCCTTGCGAGGTGACGGCGATCAATTCCCAGCCGTCACGCCCGGCCGACTCCAGATACTCCCAGACCATCGGGCACGAGTTGTAGAGTTCTGCCGGATTAGACTCTTCCGGCACCTGCAACCCCTGCCAGTGCCCGTTGACGAAAGTCACGCGAGCCATCTGCGCCTGGCACACCCGATACTTATAAGTCTTCGCCACTGTGTAATCCTTTTCGCAGCCGCCAGCTCTACACCGTCACGGCCTCGCGGTACTCGCCCCAGACGCGGCGCAAGCGGTGGCTGATCTCGCCGACGGTGGCGTGTGCCTCGACGCAGGTGAGGATGCGCGGCAGCATGTTCTCTGTGCCGCGCGCTGCCTCTTCGAGTTGGATGAGCGCGGCCTCCGTCCGCTCGTTGTCGCGTCGTAGCCGAAGCGCGCGGACGCGCTCGACCTGCTCCTGCTCGACCAACGGGTCAACGCGCAGGGTTGGCACGCTCTCCGCCTCTTCCACCTGAAAGCGGTTGAGGCCGACGACGATCTGGTCGTTCGTCTCGATTGCGCGCTGGTAGTTGTAGGCCGCGTCCTGAATCTCGCGCTGGACGTAGCCAGTCTCAATCGCCCGCAGCATCCCACCCATCGCATCAATCTTTTCGATGTAGTCGGCGGCGCGGCGCTCGATCTCCGAAGTCAATTCCTCTACCGCGTAAGAGCCCGCGAGCGGGTCTACCGTGTCGG
>DATEMM010000263.1:0-11706 GCA_035275605.1 Pyrinomonadaceae bacterium | reverse complement strand
TCTCGTGAGCGCCCCTCCTGGCACTGGGTCTTTATCGGCAACCGCTCGCGCGGTTTGGAAATCGAGGGCCTGCCCAACGTGCATTTTCTTCCGGCCGTCCCTTACGACGAGTTACCGCGCTATGCCGCGGGCTTTGACGTCTGCGTCTTGCCCTGGGAGACGGAGCGGGCCTTCACCTCCTACGGCTCGGCCATCAAGGTGCGCGAGTACCTGGCAACGGGCAAGCCCGTCGTCATCGCTCCGCTCCCGGAGTACGAGCCGATGGCCGACGTGCTGCGCATTGCCAGGAGCCGCGACGATTTTTTACGATTGATCGAAGACGCCCTCAACGAAGAGGGCACTGAGAAGGCGCGCGCACGCCAGGGCTCAGTCATGGACGGCACCTGGGACGCCCGCGCCCAATGGGTCAGCGATTTAATTGAGCAAGCACTCGGGAGAAAAGAAGTGATGAGTAAAGAGTAAAGCAGATGTTAGATACTAGATGCTAGATGCTGGTAAAAGCTCTTACCAGCATCTAACATCTGACATCCAGCATCTCGTTACTCATTACTTGAGTTGTTATGTGTGGGATTGCCGGAATCATTACGGATAAGCCGGAGGGGCGCATGCGGTTGATGCTCGATTCGATTGAGCACCGCGGGCGCGACGACGAGGGCGTGTGGACGAGCGACGAGATAGATGACGTCGGGCGGCGCGCGTGCCTGGGCCATCGGCGGCTCTCAATCATTGACACGAGCAGCGCCGGGCACCAGCCGATGCTCTCAAGGGGCGGCCGCTTCTCACTGACTTTCAACGGCGAGATTTACAACTACCTCGAACTCAAGAAGGAGCTGGAGGAGCGCGGCCACCGCTTTCAGACCGGGACGGACACGGAAGTTTTGCTCGCGGCCTTTGAAGAGTGGGGCGAGAAGTGTTTGCCGCGGCTCAACGGCATGTTCGCCTTCGCCATCTGGGACGTGAAAGAGCGACGATTGACCCTGGCCCGCGACCGCCTGGGAATCAAGCCGCTCTACTACGCGCACGTTCCGGGAGAGAACGGCGCGGGCGCCTCTTTCATCTTCGCTTCCGAAGTCAAAGCCATCCTGGCCTCCAATCTAGTTGAGCGCGCCGTTGACCCCGAATCGCTCAATCAATTCCTGACCTTTCTCTGGACGCCGGACCCGCATACGCTCTTTCGCGGCATACGCAAGCTTCCACCCGCGCACGCCCTCACGCTCCGGGACGACCAACTGACCGTGAACGAATGGTGGGACGTCTCTTTCGACGAGATTGAAGAGGGGCGGAACGAAGAGTGGTGGCAGGAGCGCATGCTGGAGACACTCAACCGCGTGGTCGGCATGGAGATGGTCGCGGACGTGCCGCTCGGCTCCTTTCTCTCGGGCGGGATTGATTCCTCCTCAATCGTCGCGCTGATGAAAAACCACAGCGGCGGGCGGAAGATTTCGACCTATACCATCGGGATAGAGGCGGAAGATTTGCGCTACGACATCATCCCGGACGACGTGGTGTGGGCCAGGCGGACAAGTCAACTGCTGGAGACGGACTACCACGAGATCATGCTTAAGCCTGACGTCGCCAAGCTTCTGCCGAAACTGGTCTATCACATGGACGAGCCCGCGATTGACATGGCTATCCCGAGCTATCTGGTGTCACAGGCGGCCCGCGAGACGCTGACCGTGATGTTATCCGGAATGGGCGGCGACGAGGTCTTTGCCGGCTATCCGCGCCAGATGGCCATGAAGATAGCGGGCGCGCTAGACCCTGTGCCAACTCTCCTGCGCAGGCCCCTGATGAAAACCGTGGCGAGCGTTCTACCCGGCGGGCGGCCCGGTCGTCTGACCGCGCCTTTGCGAAACGCTAAGAAGTTCGCGCGCAGCGCCGCGCTCGATTTCGAGAACCGCTATTTAGGCTTCGGGACCTACTTCACGGACGAGGCGAAGGAGCGACTCTACACGGATGAAGTGCGCCAGCAGACGCGCGGGCTAGACGCTTACCAGCATCACCGCCGCTACTTCGAGCGAGTCCGTGGGGCCGCGCCGCTCAACCGCCTGCTCTACGTAGACCTCAAGACTTTCCTGCCGTGCCTCAATCTGACGACGACCGACAAGACTTCGATGGCGGCGAATCTGGAGGTCCGCGTGCCGTTTCTCAATTACGAGCTGGTGGAGCTGGCCGCGCGCATGCCGCCCAACCTGAAGCTGCGCGGGCTCAAGCGCAAGTACATTTTGAAGCGCGTGGCGGAGCGGCTCCTGCCGAAAGATTTGGTATGGCGCAAGAAGGCTGGTTTCGGCGCGCCCATCAGGTCCTGGCTGCGCGGGCCGCTGCGCGCGATGGTGGACGAATTGCTGTCGGAAGAGACCGTCCGGCGGCGCGGGCTCTTCGACCCGCAAGAAGTGCGGCGAATCGTCGCCACCAACCTCTCGGGGCGCGAAGACTACAACTTGCAGGTCTTCCAACTCCTGACGCTAGAACTGTGGCAGCAGAAGTTCATGGACTAAGAAGGGCGTATAATTGAGCCCTGCCTCTTGAGCCTTTAGCGCCGGGCGCTTGGGAAGTAATACTCTTTGCTGGAACGAAACGATGAATAATCCGCCGGGCCATTATGCCCCAGAGGAGTGCGCGCGATGTCGCGCGACAGGAATCAGCTTGAGCAAGTCGTCGGAGTATTGCCCGACCTGCGGCGGCCAGGGAAGTGTGGCGGTGCTTCAACCGGCGCGCCAGTGTGCCAGGTGCGGCGGCGAAGGCACCATCAAGAAGGAGATGGACGACCACTGCTCCTCCTGCGGCGGGAGTGGCTGGGCACACAGGTGGATCAGGTGAAACCATGAAAAGAATCTTCAAGTCGGTCACGCTCATAGTCGTGCTATTGTCGTTCGCCATGACGACGCTGACTCCGAAATCGAGCGCTCAGGACAATCAATCGCAAACCGTCACGCGCCCGAAACCGGCGCGGCCCGTCCACACCTTCTCGATTGTGGCGCGCGACCCCGAAACGGGCGAACTGGGCGTGGCCGTACAGTCGCACTGGTTCTCCGTCGGGCAGAGCGTGCCCTGGGCAGAGGCAGGCGTCGGCGCCGTCGCCACGCAGAGCTTCGTTGATCCGAGCTACGGCAAGCTGGGCCTGGACCTGATGCGTATGGGCCGGAGCGCGCCGGACGCTTTGAAGGCGCTGCTGGCAGGGGACGAGGGGCGTGACGTCAGGCAGGTGGCGATGATCGACGCGCAGGGGAGAGTTGATGCCTGGACCGGGAGCAAAGACATACAGGCGGCCGGGCACGTCACGGGCAGGAACTACTCCGTGCAGGCCAACCTGATGCTGAACGATAGGGTCTGGCCCGCTATGGCGCGCGCGTTTGAATCGGCGAAAGGCGACTTGGCGGAGCGCATGCTGGCCGCGCTCGACGCGGCGCAGGCGGAGGGCGGGGATATACGTGGCCGTCAATCCGCCGCCATCATCGTCGTCACGGGCAAGCCTACGGGTAAGCCCTGGGCCGACCGCATCTTCGACCTGAGAGTGGATGACCATCCGGAGCCTTTGAAGGAGCTGCGCCGCCTGGTGACTTTGCAGCGCGCTTACAATCACATGAACGCGGGCGACCTTGCCGTCGAGAAGAAGGACAACGAAGGCGCTCTGCGCGAATACTCGGCGGCGGAAAAGCTCGTGCCCGGAAACGCCGAGATGATCTACTGGCACGCCGTCGCCCTCGTCAACATGAACCGCGTCGAAGAGTCCCTGCCGCTCTTTCGCCGCGTTTTCACGATGGACAAGAACTGGGCCACGCTGACGCCGCGCCTCTCGAAATCCGGTCTCCTGCCCGATGACGCTAAACTGATCGAGCGCATCCTGAAGGAGAGTCAATGAGCGAAAATATACGGCTCGTCCTACAACTCACGGACGAAGAGCGGCGGCGCCTTTTCGGCTGGGGCGAAAACATCTTCGGCGTCGAAGACAAAAAATACACCTGGAGGCCGAAAGACCTGCACTTCATCATGGACGTTGAAGGCCAAGCCGCCAGCCATGTCGGCCTGGTTGACCACACTGTGAACGTCGCTGGACAGCCCATGCGAATTGCCGGAGTCGGCGGCGTCGTTACCGCGGGCGAGATGCACGGGCGCGGGTACGCGCAGAAGACGCTGAGATACGCTGAGCGGTACATGTGCGAGGAGATGAAGGTGGAGTTCGGGCTGCTCTTCTGCCTGGACCGCCTGATGCCCTTTTACGCGCGGCAGGGCTGGCAGCTTCTACAGGAGACAGTGGAGTTCGACCAGCCTTCGGGAAAGATGGTCTCGCCCTTGAACGTGATGGTGTTGCCGTGCAAAGGGGAGCGGTGGCCCGCCGGTGCAGTTGACCTGCGCAGTCTACCCTGGTGAAGCCTCAATCGCCGGACTTTGGCCCAGTCTCTTTTTCCACGAAATAACTGAAGCCCTGGCTGCCGCCGAAGTTGGCGCCGTCAGAAGAAGCATAGCTCCACGCGCCGCCGCGCCTTCCCCCGGCGGCGCGTGCCAGCGCCCGCAGGTCAAAGATGGGCGGTCCGCTTTCGTAGCCTCCGATGCCGCGCGCATCGACCCAGTAGCGGCCGGGCAGGACGTAGGGCGTCAACTGTTTGAGCGAGGCGACGTCCTGTGTATGAAGCTCGCGGCCGTTGATGAAGACGCCTGTGTTGCCGTTCGAGGCGTCGGCCCTGAGCACGCCGCCCAGTTCCAGGTGAGGCTCCGTGAAGCCGACGGTCGGCCCGCCCTCGCGGCCCCACGCGCCCGAAACCCCGTCGTACCAATATGCGCCGTCCGCTACGCGCAGGCGGAAACGCTGCTCAAGCTTTAGCAACTGCTCATCGCTCAGCCGGACGCCGTTGATGATGACCGAGCGCGTGCTGATGTAGGGCGGCTGCGGTGGTGGCGGCGCGCTCTGTGCCAGCAATCTCTGCTTGGCCTGCTGAAACTCCTCAGCGGAGAGAGCGCCGGAGCCGTGCAGCCGCGCCAGCTTTTCCAGCTCGGAGGCGAGCGTGGTGCCAGCCGCCGTGCTCTGCGTCTCCGGCGCGGGCTGCTTCTCTGCTTCCGGCCTGGCCTTTCTACGTCCCGCCGCATGCTCTATCGCCTGGCGCAGATTCCGGAGCTGCTCTTTGAGGTGGTTCGTTTGCGGCGAGCCGAGGCCGAAGGTCGAGCCGTCGAGGGTGACGAGCGCCCCGCCCGTGGGCTCGCCCCTCAGCGTGACTTCGACCTGAATGGGCCAGTTGAAGGAGAGCGGGCGGCTCTTCACCTCCGCGCACTTGAGCCGCGTCATGCCCTGCTCCGTGATGCGCCAGCCAAGCGTGGCCACCGCCTCGGCGCAGACCTCCATGCCCTCGGAGATAGAGAGATTCAGGGCGAACTCTTCCCTGTGCGTCGGCATAAACGGCATTCGGCTATTCCCTTATACGGCCTCCCGGCGGGAATTATACTGTAGGCCCGAGTTGGCACAACATGACAGGCATTCCCCCTTGACCCTGAAGGGGTCACATATGCTTTAGACCCCGAAGGGGTCTAAAGACAACGGCTACTTGTCGCGGGTAGCCGGGGCATGTTAGTTTTTTCGTTTGCGCGGGTAAGGGTTAAGCTCTCCGTGCGGGCGCAAGGCGCGAGCAGTCGTTATAACGGTCAGGCGTTCCAATCCAGCCCGAAATAGTTTCAAAGATGTCCGAGACCGGCCAAAACTTAAAAGAGCGAGTGCGAGCCTTCTGGCAGGAGCATCCGTGCGGCACGAAGTTCGCCGACGCCGAGATGGGCTCGCGCCTCTTCTACGAGCGTGTCGAAGAGCACCGCTACGATAAGGAATGGCACATCCCCGCGGCCGCCGGGTTCGAAAACGCGCGTGGCCTGCGCGTGCTGGAGATAGGCTGCGGCCTGGGGACCGACGGGGCGCAGTTCGCTAAGGCCGGGGCCATCTACACGGGCGTGGATTTGACGGACGCAGCCGTCTCTCTTGCCAGCAAGCGCTTCGAGCTCTTCAATCTTCCGGGAGAGTTCCGCACAGCCGACGCCGAGAAGCTGGATTTTGCCGACAACAGTTTCGACCTGGTCTACTCGCACGGCGTGCTGCACCACACGCCAGACACGGCCGGGGCCGTCCGCGAAGTTCACCGCGTGCTCAAGCCAGGGGGCCGCGCCGTCGTCATGCTTTATCACAGAGACTCTTACAACTACCGCATCAACATACGCGTCCTCAGGCGGCTGGGCGCGCACCTGCTCAAGAGCGAGACGGGGTTGAAGCTGGTGCACAGGTTGACCAAAGAGCCGGTCGAAAGTTTGCGCGAGCATGCGCAACATTTGAAAGAGGACGCTCGCAGTTATCTAGCGCCGGACGAATTCTTAAGCCAGCACACGGATGGCGCAGGGAATCCTCTGGCAAGGGTCTATTCCAGGCGGCAGGCGCGCGAGCTCTTCAAGGACTTCGCCAGGGTCGAGCTGGCGACGCACTTTTTGAACAAGCGCTGGCTGCCCGTCGTCGGAAACCTGTTGACGCGCAAATGGGAAGCGCGCCTCGCCTCGCACTGGGGCTGGCATCTCTGGATTTACGCTGAAAAGTAGTCAGTGGTCAGTGGCCAGTGGTCAGTTTAAAAACTGATTCCGACTGACCACTGACCACCGACCACTGGCCACTGACGTATGAAAAACATTCTAGTGACTGGCGGGGCGGGTTTCATCGGCTCACACCTGGTTGATAGGCTGCTGGCCGAGGGCGGCTGGCGCGTCGTTGTCGTGGACGACTTCAACGACTTCTACGCGCCGGAGATTAAGCGCGAGAACGTCCGCGCGCACCTAGACCGCACGGACGCGTACCGCCTGCACGAAGCGGACATACGCGACCGTAAGCGTCTCGCAGAGATTTTCGAGGGAGAGAAGTTCCATTGCATCGTGCACCTGGCGGCGCGCGCGGGCGTGCGCCCGTCCTTGAGCGAGCCGGAGCTTTACGCCGAGACCAACATCAACGGCACGCTGAACCTCTTGGAGCTCGCCCGGACGCACGGGGTCAGGCAGTTCGTCTTCGGCTCGTCCTCGTCCGTCTACGGCATCAACGCCAAAGTTCCCTTCAGCGAGGAGGACCCGATTCGCCAGCCCATCTCACCTTACGCGGCGACGAAGGGGGCGGGCGAATTGCTCTGCCATACTTACTCGCACCTTTACGGCATACGCGCCGTCGCGTTGCGGTTCTTCACGGTCTACGGCGCGCGGCAGCGTCCAGACCTGGCGATTCATAAGTTCGCGCGGCTGATAGAGGCGGGCCGGGCCATCCCTGTCTTCGGCGACGGAACGACGCGGCGCGACTACACCTACATAGACGACATCATCGCGGGCGTGCGCGCCGCGATTGACTACGAGGCGAGCGACTTTGAGGTCTTCAACCTGGGAGAGTCCCAGACGGTCGAGTTGAAGGAGTTGATCGCGCTGCTCGAAAGAGAGATGGACCGGCACGCGACCATTGATTGGCAACCGATGCAGCCGGGCGACGTGCCGCAGACTTTCGCCGACGTCGCGAAGGCGCGTCGCCTTCTCGGGTACGACCCGCAGACCAGGATAGAGGACGGCATCCGTCGCTTCGTCGAATGGTTCAGGCGTCGCGAGGAGAAAGGCGCGTGAGGTGGCCGGTCGGAAACATCTCGCGGGCGGCCGGGCGGCGCGCGCTTCTCTGTCTTTCGCTGGTCCTGCTGGCTTTCACCGTCCGCCTTCTGACGGCCCAGTTTATCGGACAGCACATCGAAAACCCTTCCTGGTTCGCCAGCGGGATTTACGCCATCTTCGATAACCGCGCGCAGGACATCTTGGAGGGACGCGCCCACGCGTTCTGGGCCGAAGATGCCCTGAGCAGCCCGCGCGCAGCGACCGCCGCGGTCTACCCACCGGGCTATTCCCTCTGGCTCGCTTTCCTTTACAGCATCAGTGGGTCGAGGTCCGTTTTCGTCGTGCAGTTCGTGCAAATGGTGCTCGACTCGCTCTTCGTCCTCCTGATAGCGGGTGTCGGCACGACCGCCTACGGCTGGCACACAGGCTTGATGGCAGGCGTGCTGGCGAGCCTCTCGCCGCTGCTCGCGTTTTACGGGGCGACGCCGCTGGCGGACTCGCCGACGGCCTGGATAGTTGTGGGCGGCGCGTGGATGCTGCTCCTGGCGATGAAGCGTCTGAGCTGGCGCTGGGCGCTGGGCGCTGGCTTGATGATCGGGGCGTCCTGCTGGCTGCGCGCTAACGCCTTGCTCCTGGGCCTGTGGTGCGCGCTCGCGCTCCTGCTCTTCGTGCAGGCGACGTGGCCTGTGGCTTTGCGTCTGAGCGGAATGTTCGCGCTCGGGGCGCTTCTCTTAATCGCGCCCGTGATCGTCCGCAACAGCGTGGCGTTTCATGCGTTCGTTCCCGGCGGGATGGGTTTTGGCACAAATCTGTGGGAGGGGTTGGGGGAGACCTCGCGCGCCGAAGAGTTCGGCGCGGTCTTCGGCGACGCGGCCTTAATCGAGCGGGAGCGTCTGGAGATGGGGTTCCCGCCAGAAGCGGAGCTGGCGCTGTACTGGCCGGACGGCCTGGAGCGCGACCGCGCGCGTATGCGGAAAGCCGTGGGCGTCATCAAGTCTCATCCTTTCTGGTACGCCGGGGTCATGGCGCGCCGGATGACGGGGATGTTGAAATACGCGGGCGAGCCTGTGCCATACTTCGGCACGGCCGGAATCAACGTGACGAGCAAGAAGTGCCTGCCTCCGGCCTGGCAGGGCGGGGCGCTTGCGCTCACAGTCAACGTGCTGGGAATGTTGCAGAGCGTCCTCAGATACCTGCTGCTGCCGCTGATGCTGTTCGGGGTCTTCCTGGCCCTGCGGCGCGAGAGGCGTCAGACGGCGCTGCTGCTCAGCGTCATCCTTTATTATTTAGCCGTCGGCTCGATCATGCACACGGAGCTGCGCTACGGGCTGCCGATGCAGGCGCTCCTCTTCCTCTTCGCAGGGCTCACTATAGAAACAGTCCGGAGTCTCAAAGTCCGGAGTCCGGAGTCAAAAGAAAGACCTGCTTTTGACCAGTTGACTCCAGACTCAAAGACTCCGGACTCCGGACTTTCGTCATGAAACAGAGGCTCTTACATTACCTGGCCTGCCCGTCGTGCGGCGGAGAGATTCGCCTGCTCTCGGTGGCGCGCGCGGACGAGGACGGGGAGATTCTGGAAGGCGACCTGGATTGCGCCTCTTGCCCGCGCCACTTTCCGGTCGTGCGCGGCGTCCCGCGCTTCAGCGAGCTCAGCCGGGTCGAGGCCGAGAAGGCCGCGACGGCTGCGAACTTCGGCTGGCAGTGGCAGCACTTCACACAGGCGGACGAGCAGTACGAGGAGCAGTTCCTCGGATGGGTCGCCCCTGTCCGCCCGGAGTTCTTCAAAGACAAGTTGATTCTGGAAGGGGGATGTGGCAAGGGACGCCACACGGAACTGGCCGCGCGCTTCGGGGCGCGCGACATCATCGGCATTGACCTGAGCGCGGCGGTCGAAACGGCTTTCAGCGCGACGCGACACCTGGAGAACGCGCACATCGTGCAAGCGGACATCTATCATCTTCCCTTCCGGCGGCAATTCGACTACGCCTTCTCGGTCGGCGTGCTGCATCATCTGCCGGACCCGCGCGCTGGCTTTCGCTCGCTCTCGGCAAAGGTCAAGGCCGGGGGACACGTCTCGGCCTGGGTCTACGGAGCGGAGAACAACGGCTGGATTACGCGCTGGGTCAATCCTTTGCGCGAGCGCCTGACCTCGCGTATGAGGCCGCGCACGCTCCTGCACCTCTCGAAGCTGCCCGCGGCGGCCGTCTACGTGGCGACGAAATTGATTTACGGGCCTCTGAATCGGAGCGAGCGCGGCTCCCGGCTTTCGCGCCATTTGTTCTACAATGACTACCTGGGCGCAATCTCCAGGTTCGGCTGGCGCGAGCAGCACACGATAGTCTTTGACCACCTGGTTGCGCCGACAGCCTTTTACATCTCGCGCGAGGAGTTCGAGGACTGGTGGCGCGAGATAGAGGCCGAAGAGGTGGTCATCGGCTGGCACAACAAGAATAGCTGGCGCGGGTTTGGTCGTGTAAGGTAAGAAATGAATTAACAGGGATGGACAGGATAAAGATAATTAGATGGCTCTCTTGTTCTGTTTTCTTATCCTGTCTATCCTGCCCATCCCTGTTTAAATCTGCCCCGGAAGGTTTTACTGGCGCGGAACTTTAATCTAGGAAATGGAAAAATCCATCTCTCTACCGCAGGAGATGCAGCAGCATACCTACTCGATCATGTACGAGGTCGAGGGGAAGCACTGGTGGTTCAGTGGGCGCCGCCGCATCATCAGCAGCTTCGTCGAGCAGATTTGCCGCGAGTCAGGCCAGACGCGCCCACGCATCCTGGACGTCGGTTGCGGCACGGGCGCGAACCTTGAGCTCCTGGGTAAGTACGGCGAGTCAGAGGGCGTGGACGTCTCCGAGGACGCCCTGGCCTTCTGTCGCGCGCGCGGCCTCGAAAATGTCCGGCGCGGCGCGGCCGAGCGCCTGCCCTACGACGACTGCACGTTCGACCTGGTGACGGGCCTGGACGTGGTCGAGCATCTGGATGACGACGTGGCCGGTCTCACAGAGATGCGGCGCGTGCTCAAGCCAGGCGGCCACGCGCTCCTTTTCGTCCCGGCCTTCATGTTCCTGTGGGGCGTGCAGGACGACGTCAGCCATCACAGGCGGCGTTACACCATCAAGGGGCTGCGACGCGTCGTCGAAGCGGCGGGTATGAAAGTAGAGCGCGCGACCTACGCGAACATCAGTTTCTTCGCGCCGATTCTTCTGGGCCGGGCACTGATGAAATTGACGGGCCTGCGGCCGGCTTCGGAAAACAACATCAACGTCTCGGCCTTAAACGGCGTGCTCGGGCGCATCCTCGGGTCTGAGAGCGCGCTGCTCCGCCACATGAATTTCCCGTTCGGCGTCTCGGCCATCTGCGTCGCGCGGCGAGTTGATTAAATAAAAGGCTTGGGTAAAAACTTCGGAAGGAGGATAGGATGAACGTATCCACCCGGACAATGACAGCGGACGAGCTTTTCATGATGCCGCACGACGGTTTCCGTTATGAGCTCGTGAAAGGAGAACTGGTCAAGATGTCACCGACGGGAGGAAAACATGGGATACTTACGTCGCGGATAGGTATAGCGCTCGGTCGGTATGTTGAAGAAAATGCTCTGGGCGAGACGTTTGGCGCGGAGACAGGTTTCATCCTCGCCACGAATCCTGATACGGTGCGAGCGCCCGACGCCGCCTTTGTGAGCCGCGAGCGCATTCCGCCCGGAGACATCACGGAAAAGTTCTGGCCGGGCGCGCCCGACTTGGCCGTCGAAGTTATCAGCCCCGGCGACACGCTCTACGAAGTTGACGAGAAGATCGAAGAATATCTGGAGGCTGGCGTCAGGCTGGTCTGGATAGTTAATCCGAAGAAGCGAACCGTCACAATCTACCAGCCGGGCGAACAGCCGCAGACGCTCACCGAAGAGGAGACACTCGACAGGCGCGACGTCGTTCCGGGCTTTCAATACAGCCTCGCCCGACTTTTCGCCGGGAGCCGCTGACTGCCCGCAAAGAGCATCCATCTCAAATTGATGAAGAATTACGAAGAAGAGACTTTGATAGGAGAGGCCGCATACGGCGCAGTAGACGGCGCGGGTGCCGCGCCTGACATCTCCGTCTTCCT
>DATEMM010000262.1:0-3841 GCA_035275605.1 Pyrinomonadaceae bacterium | reverse complement strand
CCTACCGCGCATGAGCGAGGGCGACCCTAACGACAGAGACTCCTCGGGGCTCCGGCCGGAAGATGAAGAGCGACTGCGCGAGGCTTTCGACAGCGTCCCGTTCGCGCATCTACTGGGGATTGAGCTTGGCGAGATGAGGCTGGGCGAGGCCACCCTGCATCTGTCTGTACGCGACGAGCTGCTTCAGAATAACGGCGTCGTCCACGGCGGAGTCCTGGCCTCTCTGATGGACTCCGCCGCGGCCTTCGCCATCCTCACTCTACTGGAAAAAGGGCAGACTACGACCACCGTGGACCTGACAGTTCACTACCTACGCCCGCTCGTCAGGGGCCGCGTGACGGCCAAAGCCCGCGTGGTGCGCGCCGGCCGCCGCGTCCTGGTCATCACGATAGACGTTCTGGATGAAACAGAAGCCCTTGCAGCCACAGCACTTACGAGCTTCATCCGGCTTTCCTGAGCGCCCCCTCCCGGCGGCCAAAATTTATCCCCGGCAGCCCCTAAAATATTCTGGACAAGAATGTTAATCCATGCAAAAATGGGTTTGACTTCGCTGCCGGCTCTCTCGGCAGCTCCCGATAAACCTCCGAAGCGCACCCGCCGCTTACGCCGTCGCGCCGCTCGACTCCGGATGTACTCACTATACCAAGCACTGCTCACCCAGCATTCACGCCAGCTAACTCCCGTTCGCTGCGCCGAGCAGACTATTGCCCAGCTTCATCGCTACTTCGAAGACGTGGTGCTTGAGAACAACCTCGCGGCGCTCGTCATAGAGGGTCTACCGATTAAGACTGAACGCTCCCTGCGCGACCTGGCGCGAGTGCGTGAAGTCGGGCGGGCCGCCCACAAGGCATTTTTCTTCGTCTCGAAAGAAGACGCGCTCCACAATCTGCCGCTGCGCATGGGCGAGCAGGACCGCGAGCCCGTCCTCTTAAAACGCGAGAGCAACGAAAACGACTTCGAGCGCTTTGTGGTCATCGCGGACGCGCGCTTCTCAGCCCTGCTCGCTTCCGTCCACGGGAGCGACGAGGAGGACGCGGAAGCTGACGGCGACAGGGTCATCTGGACCTTTGAGCCAGACATCGTTTACTCGGCGCTCGAATACCTGATGGCGCGCGTCACGGCTGAGGGCTACATGCAGGCAGGGGCCTTCACGTCCGCCGTGCGCTCGTCGATGCCCAAGGCTACTTCGCTGCAACTGACAGTCGGGGTGACGACGAAACTGGCACGCCTGCTACAGGAACAGGCCGGGCGCGAGATCGCGGTCAACCGCATCGCCACGGCCATACGTAACTCGCTGGAACTGGACAGCATTCTCCAGACCACCGTGACCGAAGTCGGCCGCGCCCTGAACGCTCAGCATTGTGCTCTGCGAATCGAAGGCGAGCCGGGCAAACAGCCTCTCACCAACTGTTACTTCCGCGACGGCGCTGGAAGCGACAACGCGGAAGAGGCGGAACTGCTGGCCGACCTGGACGCTTACGGCGTGAGGCTCGCGGGGCGCTACAAGAATTACGTGCTAGACGGGCGCAACGAGTCTGACCCATCGTGCAGCATTCGCCCGCTGGCCGCCGTGCCGCTCATCTACCAGAAGCGGTTCATGGGCGTGCTCCTGGTGCGCTCTGACGATCCCGCGCGTATCTGGCAGGAGAACGAAGTTCTGTTGCTGCGCACGGTGGCCGACCAGGTGACGGTGGCCGTCAACCACGCGCGTCTCTTCTCGCAGATGCAGCAGCAGGCACTGACCGACGGACTGACGGGGTGCTTCAACCGCCGCTCCTTCGAAATACAGCTTGAGCGAGACCTCCACATGGCGACCAGAATGCGCCTGCCGCTGTCGCTGATCCTGCTCGACCTGGACAATTTCAAGCGCGTCAACGACACCTTCGGGCACGAGGCAGGCGACCTGGCGCTGCGTCTTCTGGCAGACGGCCTGCGCGAAGAGTTGCGCAGCGTCGATACGGCTGCGCGATACGGCGGTGAAGAGTTCGCGGTGATTCTTCCGCAGGCTGGCCTCGACGGCGCCCTCATCGTCGCGGAGCGGTTGCGCCACCGAATCGAGAGCATGGAAGTCCCTGGCGTCGGCCACGTCACGGCGTCACTAGGCATCGCAACCTTCCCGCAGCACGCCTCTTCGCGCGACACGCTGGTGGTGGCGGCCGACCGTGCCCTCTACGACGCCAAGAGCTCAGGCCGTAATTGCATCTGCGTTCCGCCCGACGAAGCCATCGAAGTCTCCTGCGAAGAAGCGCCCGCCCTCGCGGCAGGCGCTCCCGCGGAAGAAGCTTTAGCAGAAGAAGCTGCCGAAGAAGCTTTGGCGGAAGTTTTAGCGGAAGATTCTTTGGCAGAGGATGTTTCGGCAGAAGAGTCCCCGAGCGTAGACCTGGAGACGCCGGACCCTTCGCTGCTCGTCACGAATTCCCTGCCCGGCTAATCCCTGCCTGCCGGAGCGACATTTTCTTTACGCTCTTTCCTTACAATTTAAGCCCGAGTTGGCCGAAAACCCTGTTTCCGATTTGGCGTCCGGGAGAAAATCGCGCATCATAGTCGTTCGCGCGGCTTTTTCTTAACCCCCTCCCGGAATCCCAGAGGGTTTTGTGTGCCGCTCGCTGGCTTATGGACGACCTGCGAAAATTCGCCCGCTACTTTCGGCCTTATAAAAAGTCCCTCATCACGGGCATCCTCTGCATTGTCGCCTCCGTCGTCATCGCGCTCCTGATCCCGCTCATCGTCGGCCGGGCGGTTGACGACCTCATGCACACGAAGCCCACCTGGGCGCAACTGATACGCTACGGCCTGTTGATTATGGGCGTCAGCATAGTCAGCGGCGCGCTCCTCTTCTTACAGCGCCGCATCCTCATCAACATGTCGCGCCACGTCGAGTACGACCTGCGCAGAGACTTCTATGCTCACCTGGTTGACCAGCCGCTCTCGTTCTTCCAGGATCACCGGACCGGCGATTTGATGGCGCGCGCGACCAACGACCTGGCGGCAGTTCGTCAACTCGCCGGGCCGATGATCATGTACACGCTGCAAACCGTCTTCGTCGTCATCATCATTCTGCCCCTGATGTTGCGCATCAGCGTCCGCCTGACTCTACTGCTCTTCGTGACGATGCCGCTTGTCTCCCTGACGGTTAAATACTTCGGCCAACAGGTTCACGTTCGCTTCGAGAAGATTCAGGACTTCTTCGCCCAAATCTCCGCCCGCGCCCAGGAGAACATCTCGGGCGTCCGCGTGGTGCGTGCCTACGCACAGGAGGATGCGGAGATAGACGCCTTCGAGGTGTTGAACCGCCAGTACGCGAACCGCAACCTGAGCCTGGTACGCATCTCGGCGGTGATGCGCCCGCTGATGCAGTTCCTGATAGGCGCTGGGTTCGTCCTGATTATCTGGTACGGCGGGTCGCTCGCGGCGCGCGGCGAAATCAGCATCGGGCAGTTCACGGAGTTCAATCTCTACCTGTCCAGGCTCATCTGGCCGCTCATCGCTCTCGGCTACGTCGTCAACCTCTATCAGCGCGGCACGGCGAGCCTCAAGCGCATGAATGCCATCTGGGCCATCGAATCGACCATCACGGACGAGAAGGGCGTCAAAATTCAACCGCAGATTGCCGGCCGCATAGAGTTCCGCGACCTGACCTTCAACTACAATTCCCTGGACGAAGCCGTCCTGAGCGACATCAACCTGGTCATAGAAGCTGGCCAGACGGTCGCGTTCGTCGGGCGCACGGGCAGCGGCAAGTCAACCATGGCCAACATCATCCCGCGCCTTTTAGAGACGGAGCCGGGCACTGTCTTCATCGACGGCATCTCGGTGCGCGACTACCCGCTCGCGCAACTGC
>DATEMM010000261.1:0-3746 GCA_035275605.1 Pyrinomonadaceae bacterium | reverse complement strand
GAGGAGCAAGCGCCGCAGCCTCAGCAGAAGCAGGAGCCGCAGAAACAGCAGCAGGCGGTCAAGGTAGAGCAGCAGGTGGCCACCGTCAGAGAGTTCGTCACGGACCGCCCAGAGGTCGTGCAAAAGGGCACCTCGGTGACTAGAGAAGGACAGTCTCCGCCGGTCCCCGGCGCCGTCAAGGGCAAAGTTGACTACATCCCGCCGGGTGGGGGCAGCCCGCTCGGAGACCCGAACGCCACGGGTCCTGCCGTAGCCACCGCCCCGCCGGCTCCAGTGGTCGCGGACGAACCGCCGCCGCCGCCGCCGAAACCGACCCCGACGCCCAGGCGCGCGCCCATCTCGGGCGGCGTGCTCAACGGCAAAGCCATCAACCTGCCGAAGCCTCCGTACCCGCCGATTGCCAGGGCCGCTCGCGCTGCTGGCACAGTCACCGTGCAGGTGACGATAGACGAGTCGGGCAAGGTGATTTCGGCGCGCGCCGTCAGCGGCCATCCGCTGCTACAGCAGGCGGCGGTGCAGGCGGCCTACGGGGCCAGATTCTCGCCGACGCAGCTCTCGGGGCAGCCCGTGAAAGTGACCGGCGTCATCACCTATAACTTCGTTGCACAGTAGCACGGGATTGCCGCAGGAGACGGCCCGCCTCTTAACTCTAGAGCGGCGGGCCGTAATCCCGCGCCGCAGCCTGGTCGGCATAAATTCTAAAATGAAACCTTATTGGAGGGGTTTACCGTGACTATTCTACTCAGCCTTCTCGGCACGAAAGCCTTTGGCTTCCTTTTGTTCTTGCAGGAGCAACCGGCGGCCAGTCCGGGAGCCAGCCCGGCGGCCCCGGCGGGCGACCAGACGAAATTCTCGATGTACGAGATTTTCAAGAACCTTGACGCCGTCGCCTACACCGTGGTCGGCATCCTGCTCCTGATGTCTGTCTACTCGATAGCCATCATGGTCGAGCGCTACCTGACGTACTCGCAGGCCAAGAAGCAGTCGCGCGAGTTCGCCCCGCGCGTCGCGCAGGCCCTCAAGAACGACCGGATCGAAGAGGCGATTAACATCAGCGACAAGCACAGGCGCTCGCACCTCGCGATGGTCGTCAACTCCGGCCTTCAGGAATTTCGCGCCCACGAGCAGTCGAGTGAAATCTCCGGCGACGAGATAGAGGCCAGTAAGCGTGCCCTCCAGCGGGCCATCGCCATCAAGACGGCGGAGTTCCGTCGCGGCCTTTCGGGTCTTGCGACCATCGGCTCGACCGCCCCATTCGTCGGACTGTTCGGCACCGTGTACGGCATTCTGCACGCCTTCCAGAGCATGAAGAACGCCGAGTCGGCAGGTATCGCCGCGGTCGCTGGTGGTATTTCCGAGGCGCTGATTACGACCGCTCTCGGGCTCGTGGTGGCCGTGCCCGCCGTGTGGCTCTTCAACTACTTCACGGGCAAGGTCGATAGCTTCGTCGTCGAGATGGACAACTCGGCTTCCGAGCTGATCGACTACTTCCTGAAGAATCGCACGCGGCAACTTAATCCTTAAGTGGAGCGAGCAATGTGGCGGGCGCGCGGCCTGTGCAAAACCGGAGTGGCCAATTTTTTGAGCGACCGGGCGCGCCTGCCTGTGCGGAAACTTGCAGGGTAAGGAGATTTTGTTATGGGAATGAGTGGTGGAGGCGGCGGCGGCCTTAACTCAGAAATCAACGTCACGCCGATGGTGGACATCATGCTGGTGCTCCTGATCATCTTCATGCTGGTCACGCCGCAGCTACAGCAGGGAATCACCGTGGACATCCCGAAGGAGACGTCCAACGCGGACGACGACAAGGCGATCTCCTCGCAGGACTCGCTTGTCATCTCGATTCCGAACGACGGCGAGTTCTATCTTGGCAAGGTCAAGTACAGCATTGACCTCAAGAACAAGAACGACTCCGAGCGCAAGCGCCTCATGGACGACATCAAGAAAGAGATCGACAAGAAGAAGTCCGACGAGGAGCGTATCGTCTACATCAAGAGTGGCATCAACGTCAGCTACGGCCAACTCGTCGGCATCATCGATGTCATACGCGACCCGGAAGCCGGCGGCGTCACGCAGATCGGCCTGGTCGCCGACCGGAAGAAAGGCGTCAAGCCCTCTGGAGCTCCCTCCTGATAAGGGGCGGGCTTCGTGACAAGAATGTCGAACGCTCGTCCCTCAAAATAGAGGCGAGCGCAATTTTGCCCAGGAAGAGGTGTTAAGTTATGGGAATGAGTGGAGGGGGCGGCGGCGCGAAGGCCGTCCCATACATTAACGTTACGCCGCTGATTGACGTGTTGCTGGTGCTCCTCATCATCTTCATGGTGGTGACGCCGCTCAAGCCGAAGCGCTTTAAGACGTTGATTCCTGAGCAGCAGCAGAACGTCCCGCAGGACGCGACTCCGAGCAAGCTCACGCTGCGCGTGGACATCCTGAAAGATTCCAAGCTCCAGCTCAACGGCGAGGACTTCGGGACCATCGACAACACGAGCCGGCTGAGCGCGCAGCTCTCGAACATCCTGCGCCAACGCGAGGAGCAGCGCGTCACGAAGTTCGGCACGGACATCATCGAGAAGACGGTCTTCATCAAGGCGCCGGAATCGTTCAAGTACGGCGAGGTCGTCAAAGTGATTGACGCCGTCAAAGGCGCGGGCGCAACGCCCGTCGGCCTCCAGGTGGACGCTCTCGAACCGTAAAAGCAGTGATAAGTGATGAGTGATAAGTGATGAGAAAAGCGCGTGTTCTTTCTTATCACTTATCACTCATCACTTATCACTTTAAAATTGGAGTAACTAACCGATGAAACTCTCTCACGTAAGAATCGGCCTCTTGGTTCTGGTCGCGCTCGCGATGACTTCCGGGTGCGGCTACATCAACCGCATCCGCGCCAAGAGCGAGTTGAACGAGGTCGCGAAAAACTACAAAGAGAAAAATTTCGCAGAAGCTGAGAAGCACGCCAAAAGAGCGCTCGAACTTGACCCCGATAACGAGAACGCGCCCCTTTTCATCGCCCGCACCATACACGCCCAGTATCGCAAGGGCCTGGACACGCCTGAAAACGTAGCCAAGGCGAATGACGCGATTCAGGCCTACAGGGAGATCGCCAAGAAGGACCCGAACAACGACGAGGCGTTCACGGCCGTGACCGTCCTGCTCGGCAGCCTCGGCAAGCCGGACGAGCAGCGCCAGTGGGTCGAAGAGCGCGCCAGCAACGGTGCCGTTGACCCGACGAAGCGCGCCGACGCCCTGGCCTTCCTCGCGAGTAAAGATTGGGAATGCTCCTATCAGGTGACGGAGAACAAGGCCAACCAGCAGCCCACGGAGAAGGACGGCAAGGTCATCATCGTCTTTAACAAGCCGAAGGATCAGGCCGAGTACGACAAGGCTGTCAGGTGCATGACCGGGGGCCTGGAAAAGGCCGCCAACGCCATCAAGCTGGACGACCAGAACGAGAAGGCCTGGAGCCAGCGCTACAACCTGCTGCTCGAAGCCAAGAAGCTGTCCCAGATGGACAACAAGATGGATCAGGCGGGCGACTATGCCAAACAGGCCGAGGAAGCTCTGAAGCGCACGCAGGAACTGAACGAGAAGAAGAAGGCGCAGCAGCCCCCGCCGGCAGCCGCCGGGTAAGCCTTTAACGGAGATAGGCCGCGGCGGCCCCTTTCGCGCCCAGAACACAAATCTTCTCCGCCGCACTCATCGCAGGTGATGCCTGACTTTCGGGTCAGGCATCACCTCTTTTATAATCA
>DATEMM010000260.1:0-3990 GCA_035275605.1 Pyrinomonadaceae bacterium | reverse complement strand
CACATTAACTGTAGGATTTTCGGTGACGAGGTAACTAATCGGAAGCCGGGTGCCCATATTCCAGAGGCTGACTTCAGCCTCGGCGCAGGAACCGCTGGCCGCCGTCTTGCGGCAACCGCCCGCCGCCCACCTGTTCGTTTCCGGGCTGAAGGCTACGGTCTGCATTTTAGCGAAGTAGCCGGAAGCGTAATTGACAGGGCTGCTGCTGGAGAGAGAGAGCTTGTTGTTGACGGTGGAAAACTCGACCTCGCGCACCAGGATGTGGTTCTCGGCGTCGGCTGAGATTATCGTCTTGCCGTCGCGCGTGAATTGGACGTCCAAAATCTCGCTCTCATGCGGTTTCATAGGCTCACGTATGTCCGCGTTGATGCGTTCGAAATCGTCTAGAGGCTTGCGTGCGGCGACGTCCCACAGCCGGACTGTTTTATCCGCGCTGCCGGATGCTAGGACCATCCCGTCCGGGTTGAAAGCCAGGCACGAGATTCCATCGCTGTGACCCGTGAGAGGCGGGCCGAGAGGCTTATGCGCCACGACGTCCCAGAGCATGACGGAAGGCTCAACGCCGACAGGGAAAAGCCTGCTGTTGCCGGAGGCGAGCTTTTTGCCATCCGGGCTAAACGCCAGACTCGTCACATAGCCGGAATGACCTTTAAGGGATTCGCCTATGCGCTCGCGTGTCGCCACTTTCCAGAGGTAGATTTCTCCCTGGTAGTTCGTCCCCGAGTCGTCAACCTGACGGGAGCCGCCCGAGGCCAGAATATTGTTGTCGGGACTGAATGCCAAAGCGAGGACGTCGTTCTGATGACCCGTGAGGGAGCGCCCTAGAGGCCGGTGGGTGGCCACGTCCCATAGAATGATTGAGCCATCGGTATCACCCGAAGCCAGCATTTTTCCGTCGGCGCTAAAGGCGACCGACACCACTTCAGCCTGATGGCCCGTGAGCGCGTCACCGATGGGCTGGCCGGAAGTGGCGTCCCAGAGTCTGACGGTTTTGTCTTCGCTGGCGGAAGCTAACAACTTACCGTCGGGACTGAAGACCACTTTATAAACTCTCCCCGTGTGACCGTGCAGGAAGGCCGCGAGGTATTCGCGGTATTGCATGTCCAGGAGCAAAGCCCTGCGAGCTTCAAAAGAATCGCGCATGCGGACGGCCTCGATGCCCAGCAAGAAACCGAGGTCGGGCCGGGTCTCCATCTGCGCGAAGGATTCCGCGGCCAGTTGTCCGACGGTGGCGATTTCGGTCTGCTCGTCAGCGCGCCGCCACTGAAGAAGCGCCAGGAGCGCCAGGGCCACGGCGACGATGAGACCCGCGGCGAGGCCGATGAGGACTCTTTTCCGACGCCTCTCCACGGCCTGCTGCGCGGCGACGCTCGCTTCCAGGAACTCTCGCTCCAAAGGGTTGAGCGCCTCTTGATTTCGCTCGCGCCACTCGACCGCCTGGGCCAGGCGCGCGCCCCTGTAGAGCAGGCTTTCGTCTTTCGTCGGCTGCCACTCGCGCGCAGCATCCGTCAGGCGGCGCAGGATGCGAAGTCCCGCCCTGTCCTCTTCAATCCAGCGTCTGAGCCTCGGCCACCCGCGAATCAACGCCTCGTGCGAGACGTCAACGATCTGTTTATCCGGCTCCTCGTCGCTGTCCGTCGTCAACAGGCGCGACGTCGCCAGCGCCTGCGCCACGCCTTCCACGGCTTTGCGCTCATCCTCGCGCGTGACGAGTTCCGACATAGTGGCGCGGCGGCGCGTGTCCTCCGTGCCTTCGCCCGGCTGCGTCAGACGGAGCATGATGCGCCGCGCAATCCTCTGCTGCTCAGGGTCGAAGGAGGTGTAGATGGCGTCGGCCCGCTTGGCAATCGCGCCCTGAACGCCGCCGCTTTCCCTATAAGCTTCAAGCGTCAGGAGAATCCCGCGCCTGCGCTCCCACAACTCCAGCAGCGCGTGTTCCAGAAGCGGCAGCGCGCCCGGCTGGTTCTCTACGTCGTCCAGAATCGTTTCGACCAGGCCCTGCTCGAATTCCAGGCCGACGTGCCACGCGGGCTCTTCAATCGCCTGTCGCAAATTCTCCTCACCCATCAGGCTCACCAGAAATTGCTGTGCAGCGATGCGCGCGGACAACTCCGGGTAAGCAGCACACTTGTGATAGAAGTCCGCGCGCAGGGTGAGCAAGATCACGTTGCGCCCGTCCGTCATCGAAGCCGCGTAGAGCAGGTTGGCTATGAACTGTTCGCGCTCGCGCTCGTCCTGGCACAGCGTGAAGACCTCTTCAAACTGGTCTATGACCCAGACGACGCGCTCCGCCTGCGGCCTCTCTGCGAGCGACAGCGAGACGGCCAGGTGCAGCGTCCGCTCGTCCGCCGTCATCTGGTCGAGCGTCTTGCTCATGGCCTCCTGCGGATAGAGGCGCAAGAGATTGCCGGCCAGGTTGGTGAGCGGGTGCGCGCCCGGCGTGAAGATGCGAAACTTCCAGGTGTCGCTTTCGGGGAGCACACCTTTTTTGAGCGCGGGAATCAATCCGGCGCGCACGAGGGAAGATTTCCCGCTGCCAGACGGGCCGGCGACCGCCAGAAAGTGCGTCGTCTTCAGTTTCTCGATCAGCCGCTGAACGTCCGCGTCGCGCCCGAAGAAGAACTCCGCGTGCTCCTCGTCAAAGGTCTGCAAGCCGCGGTAAGGGCAGACGTCGTCGCGCGGCTCAATCTCCCTTTCGGGTCCGAGCGGCAAGCCCTTGACGGCGTTGATGAGCGATTGAAACGAGCGCGCGTCTTCGATGCCGCGTCGCAAATCCACCCAAGTGCGTATGCTCAGAAAGGGCGGCAGGGTGCTGGCGTCGAAAGGTTCTGGGAGTCCGGGCAGGAGGACCAGGAAGAGGCGGAAGGCGCGGTCTTTGGCCATGCGATCCGTGGCCAGCTTGTACTCCAAATCCTCCCAGTTGCCCATCCCGTGCGGCCCTATGAAGACCGCGCACGCAGAGGAGGCGCGCAAACCCTCTGCCAATTCATTCTGCCAGTCGCCCCCGGACGTCAGGCACCATTTGTCCAGCCAGGGCTCCAGCCCCGCGCGTTTTAACTTCTCCGCGAGACGCTCGACCGCGGGCTTCTCGCGACTGTTATGTGACAGGAAGACGGCAAACTGGTGCGTGGGGGAAGCTGTGTTGGCTGCTCTGTTCTCCGTCTCTTGGGACATCTTCCGGAAGCCAGGTCAGGTCTAAGGACCAGGGCTGAAAGCATAGGATGGGGCGTCCGAGTCGCTAGCACCGTTCTTCCTCGCGAAGCGCCGCGCCGGTAATATACACCCCTAGCGGCCCTCTTGATAACTTTAATTGAGGACGAGCAATCGGGGGAAGTGATGAGACGTAACTTGAAAATAGGCTGCTGCGGATTTCGGATGGCGCGCGCGGAGTATATGACGCAGTTTCCGGTCGTGGAGGTGCAGCAGACTTTCTACCAGCCGCCGCAGGTCGCAACCCTACAGCGCTGGCGAGCGGAAGCGCCCGCAAATTTCGAGTTCACAATGAAAGCCTGGATGCTCATCACGCACGAGGCGCGCAGCCCCACCTACAGGAGACTCAAGCGAGAGCTGACGGAGAAGGAGCGCGAAGGGTGCGGCTCGTTTCGCGCAACCCACATTGTCAGGGAAGCCTGGGACGTGACGCTCGCCTGTGCGGAAGCCCTAGGGGCGCGGCGCATTCTCTTCCAGTGCCCGGCGAGCTTTCAGCCCACTAAAGAGAACGTCAGGCGCATGGGCAAGTTTTTCGAATGGGTGAAGCGCCCGCGCGAGACACAATTCCTGTGGGAGCCGCGCGGCGGGTGGCCCGACACTTTGGTCCGCGAGCTTTGCGTGGAGCTTGACCTGACGCACGTCGTTGACCCGTTCAGCGCGCGCACGGTCACGCCCGAGAGGTGTTACTTTCGCCTGCACGGCCGCAAAGGCTTCCGCTACGTTTACGAAGACGAGGAGCTGTTGGAGTTGTCCGAGATGCTGCCCCGCGCGGGGACTTCT
>DATEMM010000259.1:0-2627 GCA_035275605.1 Pyrinomonadaceae bacterium | reverse complement strand
CTTTCTTTTACTCAGTACTCATCACTTTCTTTATTCCTCGTCCGCACGCAGTTTCTCCAGCACTGAAAAATCTTCGAGCGTGGTGGTATCGCCGGCGACTGCGCCGCTGGTGGCGATTTCTCGCAGCAGCCGGCGCATGATCTTTCCCGATCTGGTTTTCGGGAGCTGGTCAGTAAAACGTATCTCTTCGGGTCGCGCCAGCGCGCCGATCTCCTTTGAGACGTGGCCGCGCAGCTCTGCCTTGAGAGCGTCGGAAGCCGTGTGCGTGCCTTCTAGCGTGACGAAGGCGACGATGGCCGAGCCCTTAATCTCGTCGGGCCGAGCGACCACGGCGGCCTCTGCCACGGCCTCGTGCGAGACGAGCGCGCTCTCGACTTCGGCTGTGCCGAGACGGTGGCCGCTGACGTTAATCACGTCGTCCACACGCCCCATAATCCAGAAATAGCCGTCGCGGTCGCGCCGCGCGCCGTCGCCAGCGAAATAGACGCCTTCGATCTCCGACCAGTATTGCTTGCGGTAACGCTCGTCATCATTCCAGATGGTTCTGAGCATGGAGGGCCACGGGCGCTTGATGACCAGGTAGCCGCCTTCCGATTCGCCCACGGAGCGACCGTCGCGCGTCATCACGTCCACCTCTATGCCGGGCAGTGGACGGGTCGCGGAGCCCGGCTTGGTCGGGGTCGCGCCGGGGATGGGCGAAATCATGATCGCGCCAGTCTCCGTCTGCCACCACGTATCAACAATGGGGCAACGGGCCTTGCCTATAATCTCCCTGTACCACATCCAGGCTTCCGGGTTGATCGGCTCACCGACGCTGCCCAGCAGGCGCAGGGAAGAGAGGTCGTGCTTGAGCGGCCAGTGCTCGCCCCACTTGATAAAGGCGCGGATGGCCGTCGGCGCAGTGTAGAAGATGTTGACGCGGTGGCGCTCGATGATGCTCCAGAAGCGGTCCGGCTCCGGGTAGTTCGGTGCGCCCTCGTACATCAGGACGGTCGCTCCGTTCGAGAGCGGCCCGTAGACGACGTAGGAGTGGCCCGTCACCCAGCCGATGTCAGCAGTGCACCAGTAGATGTCCTCGTCCTTCAAGTCGAAGACCCATTTCGTGGTCAGGTGGCACTGCAAAAGATAACCGGCGGTCGTGTGCAGGATACCTTTGGGCTTGCCCGTTGTGCCAGAGGTGTAAAGGATGTAGAGCGGGTGCTCGCTGTCTAACTCTTCCGCCTGAGAGTCGGCATTGACCGTCTCCATCAATTCGTGCCACCAGTAGTCGCGCCCGGCCTCCATGTGAATGCGCGTGCCCGTCCGGCGGACGACGATGCAGCCCTTGACTGTCGGCGTCTCTTTCAGTGCCTCGTCAACGGCCGGTTTCAGTTTCACTTCCGCGCCGCGCCGCCAGCCGCCGTCCGCCGTGACGACGAGCTTGCAGCCGGCGTCGTTGATGCGGTCGATGAGGGCCGTGGAGGAGAAGCCGCCGAAGATGATGGAATGTGTTGCGCCCAGGCGCGCGCACGCGAGCATGGCGATTGCCAGCTCAGGAATCAGCGGCATGTAGAGCGCTACGCGATCGCCCTTCTCGATATTTGCGCGCTTGAGTACGTTTGCGAAGCGGCAGACTTCCCTGTGCAGTTGCTGATAGGTGAGCGTGCGCTGGTCGCCCGGCTCGCCCTCCCAGATGATCGCGGCCTTGTTGCGCCGCCAGGTTTGCAGGTGGCGGTCCAGGCAGTTATAGGAGACGTTCGTCCGGCCCCCGACGAACCATTTGGCGTGCGGCAAATCCCACTCTAAGACCGTCTCCCAGCGCTTGAACCAGTGAAGCTCTTCGGCCATGCGTGCCCAGAAACCTTCGGGCTCGTCGCGTGCCTCCACGCGCAGGCGCTCCAACTCCTCCATGGATTTAATCGTTGCGCTCCGGCTAAAACCCTCTGGCGGCGGAAAGACGCGCTCTTCGTGCAGCACCGATTCGATGTTTGGCGTGACGGAAGACATGACCTGTACTCTTTAACTCCCTTGAAAGATTACCTGTGGCCGCGCGCAGTGTGCGGGCCGTCGCCTCACTAAAGTAAAGCCTCCTGAATTGCCGTCCTGTGTACCACAGAACCGAGCGACGCGACAATAACTTGCAGGCAATGAGGGAATAATTAATTGCACGCGCGGCATTCGACAGCAGGCAGGTTGGCGTATAATCACGCGCCGTGGATTGTGGCCTCGCCGCTGGGCGCGCGGGGCGTGCCCAACAACTAGAAAGAGAACAGAGGAGTGCGGCCTGTGCCATGAAGACAAAATTGTGGAAATGCTTCCAATCGCTTTCACTCGCTTTCATCCTTTCATTAGCGGGGGGCTGCCGGTCGGCGACTAATAACAGGGAGCAGGGCGAAGCGCAGCGCGGGTTGTCTGCGAACACGAATAAGGCTGAGGATGCACCGCGACCGAGCGGGCGGGAAGTCGGCTTAGGCGAAAGCTTCAAGTTAGAGCCGGAGGAGCAGGCCGCCCTCAAAGGCACCCGGCTGACGGTCCAGTTAAACGGCGTGAGGCGTAGCTGGTATGCCGACGGCAAGGGGGAGTTCGTGGACGCCAACCTGTCTGTCACCCTGGACGGGCAGGAACAGACCCGTTGGCTGAAACCGGGC
>DATEMM010000258.1:0-9914 GCA_035275605.1 Pyrinomonadaceae bacterium | reverse complement strand
CCCGCCAACCCGAAGCTGACCGACACGCTCAAGGTTGACGCGCACCTCATCAACGACGTCAGCGTCAGCGCCGACGGCAAGGTCGGCGTGATAACGCGCGAGGGGGCGTCGAACCGCAAGAACGGCATAGTCTTTCTGGATACTTCGGACCCTGCGCACCCGAAGGTCATCTCCGAATACACGGAGACGGTGACGGGCGGCGTCCACAGCGCCTTCATAGACGGGCACTACGTCTATCTGACGGACGACTCCACTGGCTCTTTGCGCGTGATTGACTTCCGGGACTTGAAGGCTCCAAAGGAGGTCGCACGCTGGCAGGTGGAAAATCCGCTGATCACGACGGGCGGCATAATGGGCGGGCGCTACGTACACGACGTGCAGGTTAAAGACGGGCTGGCTTATCTGGCCTACTGGCGAGACGGAGTGGTCATTCTGGACGTCGGCAACGGAATCAAGGGCGGGAGCCCGGAGAAGCCGCAGTTCGTCAGCCAGCTACGCTTTAATTACCACGAGCTTTACGGCAACGGCTGGCTCGCGGGCGCGCACGCGGTCTTCCGTTACAAGAACTACCTCTTCGTCGGCGACGAAGTCTTCCCGGAAATCTTCGACCTCAGCGGCAAAAAGCGCGTCCCCGTCCGCGGGGTCGTTCACGTCCTGGACGTTTCGGACATCACGCGGCCGCGCAAGGCGGCGGAGTACGGAGTGCCGGAAGCCGGTTCGCACAACATGTGGGTCGAGAACGACATTCTGTACATGGGTTATTACAACGGGGGCGCGCGCGTCCTCGACGTCTCGGGCGAGCTGCGCGGGGACCTCTACAGGCAGGGAAGAGAGATCGCACGCTTCTGGACCGGGACCGCGGACGGCTTTGCCCCCAACGCGCCCTTCACCTGGGGCGCGCAGCCGCACAACGGCCTCATCTTCTTCAACGACATGAACAGCGGCCTCTGGATCATGAAACTCGGCGAAGCCAGGCGGGACACGGGCTCGACGACGGAACCCGGTAGGTGAAGTGGTCAGTGGTCAGTGATCAGTGGCCAGTGTTTGAGTGTTCGGTTAATTGCCGCGTAGCGGCTAGTTGATTGTAGCCCGGCCTTTCAAGGCCGGGCAGCGAAACGATAAACCGTGTGCGTCGCGTCAGCGACGCTTGAACCTAGAGGCCGCAAGGATTCACGCGTCGCTGACTCGACGCTCACTTTATTTCATCCATGTTCCCGGCCTTGAAAGGCCGGGCTAAACTCAGACGGCCGCTACGCGGCACAATGCCCACGGACTCTAACGGTTAACACGTAATCACAGCTTACTGACCACTGACCACTGCCTACCGACCACTGTTCTTCTCCATTCTCAGGAAATCTACTCCGGCGGCTTGCGGGTCAATGTCAACGGTAGCGACCGTTTTCAGGGCTTCGAGGTCTATGATTTCGACTGTGCCAGGTTCTGAGCCGATGCCCTCGACCGTGACGAAGGCGTAACGGTTGTCTGGCGAGACGGTCACGCCGTGCAGCACTTTCCTGCGGGTCGGAATCTGTGCCAGCTCGCGCCCCGTCTTCGTGTCGAAGACCGAGACGGACTGCCCGCGCTTGTTGGTCGCTATAAGCCGCCCGTTTTTGGTCACGGCCAGGTTGTAGACGCCCGCGCCCGCTGGAATACGACGCACGACCGCCCATTTTGCCGCGTCAATCTCAACAATCTCGCTGGACTTATTGCAGGCCACGAAGATGGAAGAGCCATCCGTGGAGGGCTGCGCCCAGGTCGGCGAGCAGGACACGTCCCCTGGCTTCGGCATCTCCATCCCGTGCCCGCCTGTGTCCATCCCCTGCATCCCGGCGTGCGTGTTGCGGGCCGGTGGCGCTCCCTGCATCCCCATCTCCTTGCCCTTCGTCAGCAGAAAGTGACGCGAGACCTTCAGCGTTCGCGTGTCAATCTCGACCAGCATGTCATCCATCATGCAAGCGGAATAGTGTTTGGTCCCCTGCGGATTGAAGCGTGACCCGTGCGGCATCGTGCAGGTGTTGACGCGCGCGACTTCGAGCATCTCTCGCGTCGCCACGACAGAGACGGAGGAAGGCACCATGTCGCCGTGCAGGTTGAAATTGACGGCGTAGAGGAACTCTCCGTCCGGCGAAACGTCCATCGTCGCGGGAAAAAGCCCCAGCGTCACCTGCCCGGCGACGCGATCGTCCCTGGTCGAGTATTTCCAGACGGAGCCGAAGGGTCTGCCGTGGCCCAGCGAGACGTAATAAAACTGCTTGTCGGGAGAGATGGCGACCCCGTGCGGGCCGTCAACGTCCGAGGGCATCACCCCCGTCCCCAGGCTGCGCTCAACCGTCGCCCCCTTTGGCCCAAAGCGCACGAGGCTGATCTTGTCCGCTGATTCCGAGACGACGTAGACGAGATAGTCCTGCTCCGGCGGGCGCTGCGCCGCGACCGTGGACGAGAGAAGCCCAACGATCATGCCGGAGACGATCACCCTGAGCAGAAATGTTAGAGTTCTTACGCTTCGCCTCATAAACAAAATCCTCGCTGGAAAACTTTGCACGCCCTCACAGGCAACTAATCGCCGTGCGTTCAGCTTAGCTTAACCGGACGGCGCGAGGCAAAAGAGTCCTGCGGAAAAAATGAATTGCCGTCTTAAATCCTGTATATTCGTCCTCGATAAAAGAAGCCGCGTGCGAAACTATTATGAGAGCTTTCCTGATCGTCATCCTGTGTCTGGCAGTTTTTCTGGCGGGCGGCTGTAGCCACGTCGCGAGCCGGCCCGGCGAACCGGAAGCGAGTGGTGAAGTGCCTGCCCCGGATGCCAGCCGAATCTCAAAGGATTACGGAGCGCCCGTTCACCTTGCGGACCTGGACGACAGCGCGATTGACGAGAGCAGCGGCATCGCGGCCTCGCGCAAGTATTCGGACCTCTTCTGGACGCACAACGATTCCGGCGACGGCCCGTACATCTACGCCTTCGACCGTAAGGGCGGGGAGCGCGGAACTTGGCGAGTGTCCGGCGCTAAGTCGCGAGACTGGGAAGATATTGCCGCTGGGCCGGGACCGCAGCCGGGCCAGCCTTACCTGTACGTCGGCGACATCGGCGACAACGGACGCGACCGTGAAGAGATCGTCGTCTATCGCATCCTTGAGCCCACGGTCACGGGCGAAGCGGCCAACTGGGGCGACAGTGAGGAGACTGGGCCAGCCGAGGCCATACGCTTACGTTACCCGGACGGCGCGCACGACGCGGAGGCGCTGGCCGTTCACCCGACGACGGGCGACCTCTACGTCATCACCAAGACCATGAGTGCGAATAAGCCCTCCGGCGTTTATAAACTCTCCGCGCCGCTTAACACCGCCATCGTCAACACCCTCAAAAAGGTCGCGGAGATTCGTATGCCGAGCATCTACCCGAGCATGATTACAGGGGCGGACATCTCGCCGGACGGCAGGAGGGTTATCCTCTGCGACTACCTTTACGCTTATGAGTTGAGCCTGCCGGAAACTTCGGGCGGCGAGTTTGACGAAATCTGGAAGCAGGACCCGATGATCGTCAAGCTCGGCCCACGCCAACAGGGCGAGGCCGTCTGTTATCGGCTGGACGGCAGGGCGATAATGGCCACGAGCGAGAAGCGCCCCACGCCGCTGATTGAAGTCGAGAGCAAGCGTTAAGCGTTAAGGAGCCCGGCCGCCCGGCGTCTGACCCGCTTGAGGTCTGGCGTCTCGGCCAGCTCCTTCGTCATGCTGTCGCTCCCGTTGCGCACATCGAACTTCTCTGCAATCTCACGCGCCCTCGCCTCGAACCAGGCTTTCAGTTTCGCCGTCTCGTACACGCCTCCGCTCTCGTAGAGCGGGAACGATTCGGGCATACGCAGCTCTATCGTGGCTGTGCCGGAATCCGACAAGATGTCCAGGAAAAGCAGCGCGGCACGATAGAAGAGATAGCGGTCGTACTGGTCGGTTATCTGCTTGACCCAGTCGAAATGTTTTTCCAGCAGGCGGGCACCTCTCTCGAAATCGCCATAGAGACCGACAAAGAGAAGATGGTCGCTCAGATATTCCAGCAGGCTAGGCTTGCCGGAAATCATAGAGTAACCGCGCAGGTGATAATCCCAGGCCTCGTCCCAGCGCCCCAGCCGCGCCAGCGGCAGGAGGACGTGGCCGAGCGTTCGCTGCGGCACGGTCCTGCATCGCTGGCGGCCCAGCAGAATCGGCTCGGCGAGGTCGAGCGCCAGGTCGTCGTTCTCACAGTAAATCTGGAAAGAGACCCGCTCGTCTGTCTCGCACGCGGCGCAGTCGCTCAGAGTATCGCGCGCGAGCGTCTGCGCATAATTGAAGTGTTCGATGGCCGCGTCGCGGTTGCCGAAGAACTTCTCTATCCGGTGACGGTAATAGTAAACGACGCGCAGGCCGTACCCGGCCCGGCGATAGCGCCGCTCCATCTCGTCCAGCATCTCGTAAATCTGCTCTTTGGGAATCTGCGGGAAGTGAAAGGCTATGTTGACGATCCACTTGTACCGCCAGAGGAGCGACCATTCCATGAAGAGAGCCGGGTTCTTGTCGAACTGTGCCAGGCACCAGGTGTATGCGACCAGGGCCTTCTCGGTCTCGCCGCTCCAGAAAGCGCCCTCGATCAACTCCTCGCGCGCGTCGTACTGGAGCTTGACGTCGTTGCCCGTGTCGGCGATGCGCACGGCCTCCTCCAGCATCATCACCTTCTCGGGGCCTTCAGGGAGGCGCTGCGACTCGGCGATCATCTGGCGCACGGTCGGGTCGATCTCGAATTCGTTGTATTCTCTCATTGCACGCCGTCCACGATGAGGTCCGCGCCCCACTCGACGAGTCCCATCAGGCCGTCGTTGAGCAGTTTCATCTCGCGCGCGTTGATCGGCCGGTGGCCGAGCAGCAGGGCCTGAACGTAGAGCACCTGGATGGAGAGACGCAGGAGCGTCTCGTCCGACATACGGCAGACTTTGTTGATGACAGGGTTGCGATAGTTGAAGCAGAGCCGGCCGTCTGCGTCCTCCAGCGTCCCGTCCTCCAAATTGTCCAGCACGGAAGACCAGAAGGAATCCGTTACCTCCTTCGTCTTCTCAATCGTCCGTCGGAAGTTCGCCTCCTCGCTCGCGGTGTAGAGCGCTGGCAAATCCTCCGGCGAAAACTTCCGCACCTCGACCAGGCAGTCGAAAGGGCGCAAGGTGTGTTCCGCGTATTTGAGGAACCTCTCAATCTCGTCCTGCTCGTCCAGCGTCAGGTACTCGAAACTGTGCGAGAGGGTGTCGCCGTCCACCTCCTGAAAGCGCGCTTCGGGGAAGACCTCGCGCAGCTTCAACAGCAGTTGCACGTCGTAGGTGTAGGCGGCGTTGATGACGCAGAGCGACTGCGAGGCAGCGACGCGGGCCACCTGCCGGAATTGATCCAGGCCGCGCGCGTAACGTATGACTTCGTGCTCCCTGCGATACTCGGTCAGCGTCATCGTGCCCATGTTCGTCTCGAACGGTAGCCAGTTGATGAAGATGCGGAAGAACTCCTCATCCTCTGCGGCCAGGGCCTTAATCGAGAGGTAGTGAAGCTGTATCAGCTTCTTCAAGCGCTTGGGCTCCCGCTCGGCTATCTCCAGCAGGTAATTGCGCAGGCTGCGCCCCAGCGAGTCGCGTGTCGCGGCGAGCGCTTCGTCCTCGTAGAAAGATTCGCGCGAAGCGGTCGGCCTCAGGTCGTTGGCGTTGACGACGCACTTGACGAAAAACGCCCAATCAGGCAGGAGCCCTTCGGCATCCTCCGAGCGGAGCATGTTCTTCAGGTAGACGCGGTGCGTGCGCCGCGCCGCCAGGCTCATAGAGTACGGCAGGACGAAGGCCACGCCGCGAACGTCGCCGATTGAAGATTGGAGCGGGATGTAGTCCAGAAAATCCGTCTCGAAGACCTGGCGTCCGAACTCCAGGTAGGCTTCACGCTCCAGCGCCGGGGTCGAGTATTCCCCTTTCCAGGGCGGCTCCTCATCGTTGATCTGAAAGGAGCCCTCCGGGGTGGTCATGCGAATCGGGTGCAGGAGCAGGCTACCGTAGTGGTGTGCCAGCCTGCGCACGGTCTCCGGCTCGAAATATTCCTCGCTCCCGTCCTTGCAGCGCAGCAGCACTTCTGTTCCGGGCTCCATCTCACGCTCTATGACGTTGATGGTGTAAGTCCCGTCGGCATGGCCGCGCCACTCCACTGTCGGGCTCCCTCGCTTAGCCGAGCGCGTCACGACGACTATCTCCTCGCTGACGACGAAGCAGGAGAGCAAGCCGATGCCGAACTGTCCTATGAAATCCGTGCGGTCGTCCGGCAGGCCGCCGCGCTTGGAGGTCTGGCCGATGGTCGCCAGAAAGAGATGAATCTCCTCCTCTGTGAGGCCGATGCCGTTGTCACGGAAGATGAGGCTAGGGGACTGGCCCACGACCTGTGCGGGAAGTTCTATATGGACCTCGCCCAGATGGCCTGGCTCCGCGTGGAGGCGGGCCGTGATGGCGTCAACGCCATTTTGCAGAAGCTCGCGGATGAAGACTTGCGGGCTGCTGTAGATATGGTGGGAAAGTAGATCGATAATCCCGCCGAGGTTGACCTGAAATCTGTAATCCATGATGACGAAAAAAGGTTCCTTATAACCGATGACATGCCGCCAACGTTCTTCGCGGACAGGTAGCTGTCATTTAGTCAGAGGATTTAAATCCGGCTGGAGGATGAGGGAGAGCGCCAAGTCTTCCATTCCCTGTAATCGCTCGACCCGTCGCAGGCGGCTTTTTCCTGCGCGACGCTGATGCAGCAAAACACAATTGGCACATCTACAATAACCGAAGCGCCTGCCTGATTCCAAATAGAGTGGGGCCGGATGGTTGCCGGAAAGACGGAGGGCAACGCCCACCAAGAGTCTCGCGTGCGGGGAAGGGCAAGGGCCTCCGGTGCCTGCTATTTGCCTGTGGCTTTGCTCAAGGCCGCGGCGCGCTTCTGGATCAACTCGCTGAGCCGGATAATTTCTTCGAGGTCGAGCCTGGCCCTGACGGAGTGTTCCACGTCCAGCACGTTGGGCTGCTGAAAGACAGGGTTCTCGACGAACCTTTTGATGAGACTGTTGAGGAAGTCAATGGCGGATTTTAGAGGGGCGTGGGCTAAAGCCTCCTCACGCTTTTTATCCTTAGCGCTTTTCTCCGGCTCGGGAAGCAAAAGATTGACACGGAGCCTGGCGGCGCGCTTCCTGAGCTCCGCCGCTTCCTTCCCGACCTGCCAGTAGTCCGGCTCCAGGTTTGAGCGGGCGACCCCGGCAAGGCGGCCATTAATCACCTGCAACGTTTCAAAATCTTCTTTGCTCTGCTCGTAAGCCGGGTTCGGTACTGGCACAGCCTCCGGGCTCTTCGGATTCTCCCTCTTCACGCCCCGCAGAGAGACCTGCCGCTCCTCAATCGTCGGGTTCCGCGTAGGCGACTGCGCGCGTCCCGACATCGCGCCGGCCGGCAAAAGAATTAAAGCGACCACGGCGGCAAGGCGAAGGACAAAGGACGTCTCAGACAAAATCTCATGTTTTTCTGGGCACATACGCATTCCTAAAATCAGAGTTGACTGGTACGTTGCTACCTCTTAGCCAGCAATCGGCGGAACTAAAGTGCGGATGGGACAATGGTATGCCCCGGCCGAATCATAGTCAACGTTTATTAGCGTAGAAGGAACGCCGTGGGGAGTCTAAACAGCTGCGGAATGGATTGGCGGGGCATCACCGGCCACTAGTTATTGAAATTGATGAGCCGAGCAGGACTCGAACCTGCGACCCACTGGTTAAAAGAACGATGCAGGTCAGTTCAACTGAGATTACTATAGTGAATTAGGTTGACTACGACGCATTTATTTTAGGCTTTCTGCCTGTATTAGATTCACTGAGTTCAGTTGGGTGCACATTATAGAATGATTTGTCTACCAATTGTCTACCTGCGGCCTTTACACTTAGTCTTCGGGAAGTAGAGCAGGCCGTCACTGGAGTTGATTCGTAGCTCGAGTCGTCTAACATCAATTACGCCTTGCCCCGCCGCATGGTCATCCTGATCGCCCATCCGTCCAATTTACCTATCACTTCGGCGGAATTTATCCACTGTTTATCTCGCACCCTTTAAAGTCTGGAGGCGGAGGATGCGCTTTCAAACAGGACTTACCCAACTCGACAGCATATTTACCGGGTTGATTGATTATTGGAAGCCTCGCTGTTCAATACTGGTTAAGGTATCGTAGGGTCTGCAATGCGTTTATTATTGGTGGAAGACGAAGCTCGCGTGGCGCGCTTTATCGCGCGCGGTTTGCGTGAGCAGGCTTATGCGGTCGATCTCGCGACCAACGGTGAAGACGCTCTCTATCAGGCAGCCATAAACACCTACGACGCGATCATTCTCGATGTCATGATTCCTCAGAAAGATGGCTTTACGGTCTGCCGCGAGTTGCGCGCTGAGGGGGTGAGGTCCCCCGTGCTAATGCTGACGGCGCGCGACGCGGTAGAAGATCGCATTACTGGTTTGGACATGGGCGCGGACGATTACCTCACCAAGCCGTTTGAGTTCGGGGAGTTACTGGCTCGCTTGCGCGCGCTCCTGCGACGCGGACAGGAGTTGCGCCCGACCGTCATTAAAGTAGCCGACCTGGAAGTTGACACGCGCGGGCAGCAGGCGCGACGACGTGGTCTCTTGCTTAATCTCACCACGAAAGAGTACGCGCTGCTCACGTACCTCGCGCGCAACGCCGGGCAAGTGGTCAGCCGCGAGGAAATCGCCGAACACGTCTGGGATGAGACCTTCGACCCGTTCTCCAACCTGATAGAGGTTTACATCAACCGCCTGCGTCGGAAGGTTGACGGGCCGCTCGATGTTCCCCTCATTCACACCAGGCGTGGTGCGGGTTATGTGCTGCAACTCCCGCTCGATGAAGAAAGTGGCGGTGGCGTAGATGTTTGATTCGGTGCGCGCGCAGCTGACCCTGTGGTACACGGGTGTGCTCGCGCTCGTGCTGATTGCCTTTGCCCTGATCGCCTACTTCTTTCTTTCACGCACCCTCAATCGCCGGACAGACGAATCCCTGGCGGAGATGTCGCGCGCCTTCGTGGAAACTCTCCATGCGGAACAGCTAGAGATGCAGGCGCGTGCGCCGGGCGGCGATCTGGGCGAAGCCCGGCCCTTGAATACGGATGCTGCCGTGATCGAGGCGGCGAGCGAGTATCGCCTCAGAGATTACCAGTTCCTCATGTATGACGAATCGCGCCGGATGGTGGCCGCGTCCCCCGGTCTCAGTTTCGAGCGCAAGGACACAAAAGTACCTGTCTGGATGCTTCCTCCCTTTTCGGCAGGCATAACCAAACTGCTCGACGCGCTCAAGGGCAAGTCGGACGACGCGCCCGTTTACGCCACATTGTCGGACGGCGACGACAAACTGCGTGCGCTGGCGCAAACACTGCGAACCGCCGACCGTTCCTACACGCTCGTCGTGATACGCCCGCTCGACGAGCAGGAAGAGATCATCGAAGGGGCAGGCGGCGCTCTTCTGATAGGCGTGCTGCTGGCGCTGGCGCTGGCTTCCGCTGGAGGCTACTTCCTCGCGCGCAAGAGCCTTGCGCCGGTCGTGGCGATGAGCGAGACGGCGGCGCGCATCGGCGCGGCGAATCTGCACGAACGGCTGCCAGTCATCAACGAGCGTGATGAGCTGGGACGCCTTGCGCGCGTCTTCAACAAGCTGCTCGCGCGCCTCGACGAATCTTTCGAGCAGCAACGCCGCTTCATGGCCGACGCCTCGCACGAATTGCGCACACCTGTCGCCATCGTGCGTGGCGAAGCCGAAATCGCTCTCTCGCGTCGTGAACGTGAGGCCGAAGACTACCGCGAATCGCTCGCCATCGTTCACGATGAAGGACGGCGTTTGACTCA
>DATEMM010000257.1:0-4409 GCA_035275605.1 Pyrinomonadaceae bacterium | reverse complement strand
TTGCCCCTTTCGGATGCCAGAAGATGAGGCCGGACCCGTACTGCTCCTGTATGGAGAAGAGGTCCAGCTCGCGCCCGAGCCGGCGATGGTCGCGACGTTCGGCCTCCTCACGCTGCTTGAGCCAGGCGTCCAGCTCCTCCTGCGAGAAGAAGGCTGTGCCGTAGATGCGCTGCATCTGCGGGCGCTCGGCGTCGCCTTTCCAGTAGGCCCCGGCCAGGCTGAGCAGCTTGAAGGCGCGCAGCTTGTTGGTGTTCGGAACGTGCGGCCCGAGGCAGAAATCCAGGAAGGGCGAGCCATCTATGTAATAGACGCTCACCACTTCGCCAGCCTTCTCCTCTATCAGCTCGCACTTCAAGGGTTCGTCGCGCTCACCGAAGATGCTGAGCGCATCTGCCTTCGTAATCTCGTCGCGCCGGTAGGCCAGGTTGCGCTTGGCAATGTCGCGCATGCGCTTTTCGATGACGGGCAAGTCCTCGTCCGTCAACTGGCGCGGGGCGATGACGTCGTAGAAGAAGCCATAGCGCGGGTCTTCCAGAAGCGCCGGGCCGATGCCGAGCTTTGTGCCGGGAAAGAGGTCCAGGACGGCCGCCGCGAGCAGGTGCGCGGTCGAGTGCCTGAGCACGTCCAAGCCTTCGAGCGTCTGCGGGAGCACGGGCTCAATCGAGATGGGCTCGGCGTTTTCCTGCGCGTCGAGCGTGTAGGCCAGGTCAACCTCGCGGCCGTTGACGCGCGCGGCCAGGGCCTGTTTCGCCGCGTCGCGATCGAGACGCTTCAAGACCTCGCCGACCGTGACCGGAGCCGGGAGCGGCTGCGCCGCGCCTTCCTTCAATTGGACGTTAATTTCGCTCATGGCTGCCTCGTAAATGGTAAATCGTTAATCGTAAATGGTAGAAGAAAGACCGTTGGTCTATTCACCATTAACGATTGACAAAAAGGGAGGCGAAGAGCCGCGCCCCTTCACGATTCACGATTTACGATTCTCGGTTTACTACTTCCAGATCGGATTCGATAGGAGCGCCTTCGCCGCGAGCCCGCCGTTTCGGAGGCGGGTTCGGCTATTAAGTTTCAGAATCGAGTGAACGTTCGATTCATGCGAAGGTCTTCCGGAGCTTCCTATCAAAAAGTTGAACTCAACAGGCGACGGCGACCTGATAGCCACCTTACGGCCTGCTCTTTCCAAATCAAGACACTGGATTCTACCAAAACCCGCCGAAAAAGGGCAAGTGAGACTGTGAACAGGCAGTGTCCAAAGCTAGTTTGGCGGCTGTGAGGGCGTCGGAGCGGAGTCTGCGTCAACGGGTGGCCCCCCGCCGACGTGGCCTATGCCGATGCGCAAGCGATTGCTGGCGGCCCCGCGATAGGTAATCCTGACCAGCACGTCGCCCACGTCGCCCAGGTCGTCATGCAGACGGACGATAATGCGGTTCAGCCGACTAACCCCTTCGACCTTCCCGACGTGTTCGACCGCCAGGGGGTAAATTCTATGCGAGGCGTCCTCGACATCCGCCGTGACGGCGGCCGCACTTTCGCCGGGCTGCAATTCAAAATTCTCCGCGTAGAGAATTATACGGGTGCGGTTGTCGGCTCCCCACGGGAAACTATAGTTAAGCTGGAACGGCTCATCCAGGCGCAGGACGGCGTCAAGCGCGATGGCTCTGGTAGAGTTCGGCTCGTTGATTAGGACCGGCACTCCCGGACTAAGCTCCGCTGTAAAATCTCCGACCTGATTCCCGCTCAGATTATTGAAACTGACGCTCGGCGGGGCGAAGGTATAATTAATCTTAGATAGTGTCACCGTGTAATTACCACCGGCAGGCAGATTGGCGAACGAGTAGTTACCTCCCGCGTCCGTCGTCGTCATGCCCGTCTTCGAGCCCGAGAGCGCAACCGTCACGCCAGAGAACCCAACGCCGTTTAGGGTGACGCGCCCGCCGACAGTGTACTGATTGAGCGTCGCAGTGAAGTTAGCCGTCAGGTCTGCGCTGAGTGAGTTAAAGGTGCGGTTCGATGGCCCAAAAGTGTTCTGCGCCTTGGAAGGCGTTACGGTGTAACTGCCTCCCGCCGGCAGATTGGCAAGAACGTAGTTGCCGCTAGAGTCCGTGGTCGCCTGGCCGGTCGCCGAGCCTGAGAGAGTGAGAGTAACGCCCTCTACGCCGCTCCCGTCAACCGTGGTCACGCGCCCGCTAACAAGTTGTGTCCTCAGTGTAAAGTCAGCGGTGCTGTCTCCGCCCAGGTTCTGAATCGTCTGGCTCTGGGGGCTGAAGACATAGGTGGATTTTGATGGCGTCAGCGTGTAGGTTCCTCCCTCCGGGAGGTTCGGAAAGGAATAGTTACCGCTGGCGTCAGTCGTCGCCACAGAGTTTTGTGCGCCGGAGAGCATCACGGTAGCACCGGCGACCGGATTACCCGCGCTGTTTGTCAGACGCCCGCGAACCGTGTGACGTGGGAGCGCGGCCGTGAAATCCACGCTCTCATCTCCGGCCGGGGTCGTCACGGTTCTACTTGGAAGAGGGAAAGTATAGCCTGTCTTCGCGGCGGTAATCGTATAGACGCCGCTCGTCGGCAGCCCCTTGAAACTGTAACGGCCCCCGGCATCCGTCTGCAAAGTGACCGCCTGCGACCCGCCGAGAGTGATGACAACTCCCGGCAACGGCAGGTTGTTTTCATCCCTCACCACACCCGCGATCGAGAAGTTCGGCGATGGCGATTTGCCTAAGTAAGAGTTGAAGGACGCACGCGCGTTGGCCAGGCATTGCGTGTTGTCGCCGCACTGGAGCAACAGGTTAGACCAGTAGTAATGGCCCGCCGGGTCCGGCTCGCGTCCGAGCAGGGTCTCATATTGACCGCGCACGTACTGGACCGGATCGTCTTCTGCTGCTTCGGTGGTGATGACTTTGGTCGTCTGTGCCAGCGAGTCGAGCGTCTTGTAAATCGAGTTGATGACGAAGAGACTGCCCGTCCCTGCGTTGGCGTGGATGCGATTGGCGTCCTCTATACACTCGGCCCGGTCGATAATGGCGTTGCCGACGTCTATCAGGCTAATCGCGGACCCGGCGTTATGGCTCCACCCGTAGAGCGCGTCTTCTATGAAGACGGCGCGCTGATTGGCAAGATAGTTTCCGCTCGCTCCCAGATTGCTGACGTTCATGCGTAATCTGGAGATGTAGATCAGGTCAATCGGCGCGGGTGTCGGCTGATACCTTGTCGGGATGCTCAAAATCCCATTCAACCCGCCTTCGTCCAGAAAGACGTTGTCGATGACCGCTTCTCTGCGGGGCGAGTCGGGCGTGGCCGTCTCCGGGTGGCCGATGTTGACCCATGCGGAGGGCGCGGCCTCCATCTTACTGTAGAGCTCCGGCCGCTGCCCGTAGTCCAAAAAAATGCTGTCAGTGATCGAAATATTCTTCCACTGTAGATTCTCGACGACGGGGACATAGACTCCGCTGTTCCCTGTGCTCCCCAGGAATTTGGTCCGGTCAATTTTGAGTCCACTCTTGAAGGCCAGAACAATCGCCCCATTAAGAAGCTGAGTCCGCAGACCGTAGAACTCGCAATGACGGACGACCGCGTCCTCGACGTTTGAGAGAGCGAGGGTAATCAGCGCGTCGTTGTCAACGCCGACCGTGCCGACGAAAGCGACGTCTTTGATGAGAAAGCTGCGAAGGCCGGAGATATTGAGGGCGATGACCGTGGCCCCAGTCCTCGGGTAGAACTCTGACGGCAGGTTCAGTCCGGCGCTTAGCTGTATAGGCGTGCCCGTGGGGTCTACCGGCGCACTCGATTCGACGCCCTGAATCATCACGGACGAAGCCCTTCCGGTGAAATCCTTCGAGACGGGAGTGACGAGCGCGTAACGTCCCTGTGGCACAACGAGCGTCCCGCCGCCAGCCTGGGCCAGAGCATCAAGCGCCTTCTGTAGCGCCGGGCCGTCGTCCTTCACGCCGTCACCCGCAGCGCCGAAGTCTTTGAGATTAACGGTCTGGGCGGGAGTCGGGGTCGGAGTTGGAGTCGCCGTAGGCGTTGGAGTCGGAGTCGGCGTCGGTTGTGCCGATTTCCCTGCATGGTCCCACGTCGCCCGCCCGCCGAACAGACAGAAAGACAGGCCCTGAAGGCTACGCCCCTCCAGCCCGACCTGAGAGGCAGGCACTTCCAGCCTGACCCACTGACCCGTCGTCGGCAAAGCGCCCATGTAGCGACGGCTCTCTGTCCCGTCTGTTCCTAACGCAATGTTATTCGCTCCCCAGTAGGCACGGTGCTCCCAGCTTCCATCGTTCCACTGGAGCATGATCTCGGATGGAGTATTAACAGGGTCCAGGTAGACGTAGGCGATCAGCTTGTCCCCGGCGTTAATGGTTAATGTTTCAACCGAGCTATAAAAATACTGCTGATGCAGGCCGGGGAAGATTTTC
>DATEMM010000256.1:0-23592 GCA_035275605.1 Pyrinomonadaceae bacterium | reverse complement strand
TCCCTCTTCGCCTGTGCCAGCCAGTCGTCGGCATGTGCCAGCGCCTGCCGCACAGCGCCTGCGGCCCCGGCCAGCTTCTGCTCATCCGTACCCTCCAGGCAACGCTCCGCCTCCGCCCTCACGGCCTGAAACGCTCGCTCGTCCGGCCCTATAGCGCGCAGGGCGTCCAGCGAGAGCACGTTCGTCGTCCCCTCCCAGATGGGCAGAACCTGGCCGTCGCGCAGGAGCACGGGTAACCCTGTGTCCTCCACGTAGCCCGCGCCGCCGAACGCCTCCAGCACTTCACTCGTGACGGCGACCGCCTGCTTGCCCGTGGTCAGTTTCATGACCGGGGTCAGCAGGCGGAGCAGCAAACTCTGCCCCTCGCTGATCTCGCCCGCCTCGCTGTGCCCCGTCAACTCCGCGACGTAGAAGGCCAGATGAAAGGCCGCTTCCGTCTCGGCCTGCAAGCCCGCCAGCGTGTTCAGGTGTAGAGGTTTTTCGGAAAGCTTTGCGCCGAAAGCATCGCGTCGCCGCGCGTAATCCCAGGCGAGCGCCACGCCGCGGCGCATGAGGGAGACGGCGCTGATGCCGTTCCACAGGCGCGTGACGTTGAGCATGGGCGTGATGTTGCGCACGCCGCCGGTCAATCCTTTAACCGGCGTCGCAGGCGTCCCGTTCAGAGTCAGCTCCGCGGTCGGGACCTTGCGCGTGCCGAGCTTGTCTTTGAGACGATTAATCTGGATGTTACGCAAGCGGCCCGCTTCGTCTCTCAGCTCGACGTAGAAGAGCGCGAGCCCCTGCGCGCCCACACCGTTTCCCTCCGGCCGCGCGAGCGTCAATGCCATCTGCGAGGTGGTGGCGGACGTGAACCATTTTCTGCCGTAAAGACGCCAGACGCCGTCTTCGTCCTGGCGCGCCGCTGTTTCAGACAGACCGACATCGGAGCCGCCCGTGAGCTCCGTCATCCACTGGCCGCTCGTCCAGAATTTTTCCGGGTCCCGGCTCAAGAGATGTGGCACAGCCCGCTCCATTAGTGCTTGATTGCCTGAGCCCAGGAGCGTGCGCGCAGCCCCGTCCGTCATGGCCAGTGGGCAGCTATAGATGTCCGTTGACGGCGTGAAAAGATAGGCGAGCGCGCACTGGTGCACGCGTGAGAGATGACCGTGCCGCCGCTCGTAGGCGGTCGCCACGACGCCGTGCTCCGCAGCGAGGCGCTCGGCCACGCGCCACAGTGGCGACACCTCTATATGGTCAACGCGGTTCCCCCATGCGTCCCATTGCGTGAGCGTGGGTTCGTTCAGCCTGTCGGCCAGTTGCAGTTGATAAAGCTCGCCGCCGGCCAGATGCCCCATCTCCAGGAGCCCAGGCTCTATCTCGCGCAGCATCTCCGTGGGAAGAGAGCGCGCCAGGTATGAGCGCAGGACGCGGTCGTCCGTGTACTGGTTGCCTAGAAGCGGGGGCTGTTGCTGAAAAGGCATGACCTTGACGTATCACATTTGACTGAGAACATCAATGACCCTCGGAATGTCATTGCTCTCCCTGAGACGCACGACCCAGAGCCCCAAGTTGAGGAGCACGCCCACAGGTTTTCGGATGAGACGACCGAAGGCCGCGACCGCGTCGTCCAGGACGGCCAGTTTTTTCTCGCGCTGCGACGAGGAGGACTGTGCCACCATCGTAGCGACGAGCCAGGCGCTCTGCCGCGCTTTGGTAAGACTGAAATTGATAATCTGGTCTCCGGCCTGAGCGTCTACGAGACGGTCTATTAAATTTATCCACGGCGAAAGCTCGTCTACGTTGGATTTGACCTTCGCGACCATCCCGCCAAGGATGTTATTGATCTGGTCAAAATCATGTTTGAGCGACTGTAGCTGGCCTCCGGGGGCAACTTCAGCGGCGGCGATGCCCAGATCGAAATTGATGTGCGCGTTCATGCCGATCAGAAGGTGTTGGAGGATGATGGGAGGCCAGAGCGCCGCCGCCTCGAAAGCGACGAGCCAGCATTTGCTCAACTGTTCGCCGCGTTGAAAGCTTTCGTAAGCGGAGAGGTAGCGGTTGGCGAACGTCACGTCGAGGCGTTCCATGCGCGGCCCATCTTCGAAGAGGCCCGCCTTGATTCCCTCTCTGACCTTGAGCGTGACGTTGCGGTAGAGGACGGCGAAGAAGCCCAGGCGGCTTTTCTCGCGCCGCGTGCGCGCGATGATCTCGTCCAGTTGAACCAGGACTTCGTCTATCGTTTGGGCGGGCAAAGGTCAGTTCGCTTTGACCGGGGCGGCCGTCTTGCTGCGGTTGATGAACTTGACGACCTCTGTGGTCCAGGATTCGCACCCGCGGCAGATGGCCACAGGGACTTGGTTGCCGGCGCTGTCTCTTGTCTGAACGATTCCAGCAATCGGCGCGAAGATTTTGTAATCCTTCTTTTCGGTCTTGCCTTTCTTGTTGACGACCGCGCCCTTCAGGTAAATCAGCATCCCCCTGGCCGGGTCTGCCTGCGCTTCGAGCCTTTCTATCTGCGCGAACGGCATCTGGTAAGTGTCGCCGCCGAATTGAAGTTGGAGCCCGGCCGTGCTGACAAAGAGAGAGCCGTTTTCCAGGTCGTCGAAGATGCCAAGCGACTTGCGGTGCCGCTTGATGACGAAGCCGAATGACTCGCCAGCCATGACCGCCCTTTCCAGGTACGGCATAGCCTCGCCGTACTGGCTCTTCCCGAAGTAACTCTGGCCGACGCGCAAATTGACGCGCCCGTGATCCGGCTGGGCGGCCAGAAAGTTTTGGCCGTCCTTAATCACTTCGTCCAGCAGATTGCTCTGGAAATTGCTTTCGATCAACTCCAGGCTGACGCCCGAAGAACGCGTCAGGGTCGAGACGGGCTGCGTCGCTGGCTGAGCCGAGTAGGGCGGCTGAACTGTCGGAGGAGGCGCTGACGGCGGCGGCGCGGCGGCAGCGGCGGCTGTGCCAGCGCCGACGAAATAGAACGCGCCTTCAAGCGAAGAGGCGTCCCAGGGAATCTGCACGCCGTTGCTCTTCTGTTTGACCTGCACGCGCACGCGCTTGAAAACTTCTTCAATCGGCAGGCCGGGCGTGCGCAGGTTCGCCATCAGCTCCTGCGTGTAGAGCCCGTTGTCGCCCTTCCCGTCGCTGGCGGTCTGGCCGGGCGCGGTGGCGTAAGCGATGAAGGTCCCGGCGGGCGCGTTGACCTGTGCCAGCCCCTGCGAATAGCTGCGGAAGCTGCGCGTGAAAGGGTTATTGCGGCAAGCGTCCAGAATGACTATGTTGAGACGGTTCTGCGCCGTGCCCATCTGTTCGAGGACCGAGTTCAAGTCCAGGGACTCCAGGACCACGTCGCCCTCTGCCTCTATCTGCGCGCCGATGGGGATCAGGAAATTGCGACCGCCCGACTGCATCCCGTGTCCGGCGTAGTAAAAGAGGCCGACCGCGCCGTTCTGAATCTTGCGGCTGAACTCGCGCACCGCCAGTTGCATCTCGCGCAGGTTGACGTCCGTGCGCGCGATTACGTCGAAGCCGAGCTCGCGGAGCGCGGAGGCCATCAGGTTGGCGTCGTTGACGGGGTTGCGCAAGGGGGCCGTTTCGTAGCGGCTGTTGCCGATGACGAGCGCCACGCGCTTGTCCGCGCCAGAGGACGACAAAGCCATCCCGCGCTGCTGCCCATTGCCGCCCGGCTGCGCTGCGACTTGCAATGCAGCCGCGAACAGCAGCAGTGCGCCCAGGGCGGCTAAAACTGTCAATGAAGGGGCGGCTGAATGATGATTGAGAAATCGCGAATTGTGCGGGAGAGACATGGGAGAACTCCTCGTCGTTGAATAGACCTCTGTAGCGGCTGACGCGTAGCTGATGACTGTCAGGCTGGTCAGGAGGAATGCTTGTATCAGCGCAGGCTCTGGGGCCAGCCTGGGAAACTTGGCGAACAGGCCGCGATAATGCACCTAATCCGGAGCAGGAGTCAATGATTTTCGGCCCAATAAAAATCAGGGCGCGCCCGATGGAGCGGGTGCGCCCTGATTAGACCGGGTTTTTTGTTAGCGGCGCGCTACGGACACGAGCCGCAGTCGCCGTTGTTGGTGCAATCCGGCCCCGGAGTCTTGACCTTCAGCGCGAAGGTGAACAGCGGATTCGAGACGTGATTCTTGTTGTCCAGACTGTTGCGCTTGGGGTTGTCGTTGTGCCAACCGCTCGGGCACATCAGCGTGTTCCTGCTCGAATCGAAGAGGCCGTTGGGGCTGCCAGGGTGGCCCATGCTGATGACGTGGCCCAACTCGTGTGCGAGGTGCGTCAAGTCCACTCCGAAGGTCGCGTTCCCGTCGCTCGAAATTATCTTGGCGCTTGCCGTGCCGCTAGACCAGGTGGCCCCGCCGCCGTGCAGGCTTTCGGGAGAGAAGTTCTCGACGAAGAAGACTTCGATACAGTCCGCCACGTTGACCGACGCGCGAATCTGATCCTCCTCCGCGCCCGATGTGGCGACCTTCAGCGCAGAGTTGGTCACGGTCATCCAGTCTCGCACCGTGAAAGCGACGTCCGCCTTGTTCCACTGCGTAGTCGCCCCAGGCATCCCGAACGCCAGGCCCGCTCCGGTCGGGGACGGGTCGGCCGCGTTGTTCCTGATGCGGACGGGCTGTAGACACAGCCGGTTGGCGACCTCCAGAATTACCAGGATGCCTATGTCGAACCTGATGGTGGGAGACAGTTCGAGCCTGTAGCCGGGAACGGCTATCCCGCGATCCTCAAGCGGATAAACTTCGAGCTGCACGGAGGCGCTGGCTGATGCCCTGCCCCCTTTATCCGATCGCGGCGTGCTGGCGACGGACCTGTCGAGCGGCTCGGCGAATTTGAGTTCGAGTTTCAAACTCCCGCGCTGCGTGCGTGAGACGGCGAAATCTTCCTCGGTAGGGTCTTTGACGAACACGGGCGGGAAGAGTTCGTCAAGCTGTGGGAAGTGAACCTGCACGGGAATCTCCCCGCTCGCCGTCTGAGTGCGCGAGTCGTAGCGCAGTTGGACCTCTCGTTCGGAGGCAGGTATCGACACGCCGAGCAGGTCGTTTCTAACTTTGGACTTGGGCTCGCGGCCTGAGAGTTCCGCCTGCGGCGCGGCCGGAAACACCAGGTTAAATTGCCGCACAGTAATTGTGCCGCCTTTCAACTGGTCCGCAGAGGTCTCCAGGTGCAGACTCATATTGCCTTTCAGTGAAGACCCAGCGGCCTTAGTCCTGAGCCTTGCTTCCACCGGAACGTTAGCGACCAGGGCGGCCCCGTCCCGACGCTCTTCCTGCCGCTGTGCCAGCGGCTTAAACCCGGAAGGTCGGCGGAAACCGCTAAAAGCCACTGTCAGGCAACACAACATCACCACGAGGCAAAGCAGAATCTTTTTCCACTTCATAATCAGCTCCTATGTGAGAGGGGAGCAGGTAGTGAAGCCCATCGACGCGCCGTCGCCGCTCCCGCCGCGAGAGCCGCCGAACACCTTTGGACGCCCTCAACAGAGCGTCACAAATTCCGCCCGCTTATTCGTCTAATTTCCTTTGGCTTCTACCACTACCTGGATATGTGAGGCTAACGAGGGTCAGGGTTCAGGCTCCCGTCAGCATGTAGGCGAGGAGTGAGATGCAGGCGCACGATATGCCCGTTGAGCGGTGAATGTCAATACCTGGCAGGCCCAAAAGCTGATTAGCCCCGCCCCGAGGCCCCTGGACCCGACGGCTCAGACAAGAATGGCGGCCACCCAGGAGAGTGGCCGCCATTGTTTCGTTAATTTATCGGGGCGAGAGGATTCGAACCTCCGACCTCACGGTCCCGAACCGTGCGCTCTACCAGGCTGAGCCACGCCCCGTCACTTGCGCCTAAACGCTCGTGAATTCTAAGTGAGCGGGCACCCTAAGTCAAACCTGCACGTCGCCGGGGCTCTCGCCCTCGGGCTTCTCGCGCCTTGATTTGATAATCTCGATGACCGCAGGCACGAGCGAGAGGAGCACGATGGTGATGACCACGAGTTCCAGGTGCTCGCGCAGGAACGGAAACGCCTGCCCCAGGAAGTACCCCGCGAGAATCATGCTGAAGACCCAGAGAAAGCCTCCGATGACGTTGTAGACGACGAAGGTGCGGTAGGGCATCCGCGCCGCGCCGGCGACGATTGGAGCGAAAGTGCGGACGATTGGCACAAAACGCGCGATGATGATGGTCTTCCCGCCGTACTTCTCATAAAAGCCTTGCGCCTTCTGCAAGTGGCTCGGTCTGAACAGCAGGGATTTCGGGCGCTTGAAAAGGTGCGGGCCGAGCTTCGACCCGGTCAGATAGCCGACCGCGTCGCCGGTCACCGCCGCCACGAAAACCGAGAAGAGCAGGATGAGTAGATTGACCTCCTGGCTCAGAGAGCTGAAGAGCTGGAACTTTCCGTCGGCGGCGAAAAGCCCGGAGACGAAAAGCAGCGAATCGCCCGGCAGGAAGAAACCCACGGCCAACCCCGTCTCGGCGAACACGACCAGAATCAGAACGAAGTACCCGGCGGTCGCAATCGTCTTGGGGTCCAGGTAATGCTTGAGGTCCTGCCAGAACTGGTAAAGAGAATCCATAAAAAACCAGGTGTTAGATGTCAGATATTAGATGCTAGTAACTGATATCTGACATCCAGCATCTGACATCTGCTTTATTGTGACCAGCCGTAATGCCCTATGAGCGGGACAAAGGCGCACGCGCCGTGATCTTCGTGCGCGTAATCCTTTTCGGTCCGGATGACCCGGACCAGCCTCTGCGATTCTCGCGTCTCTCCGATAGGAATCACCAGCCTCCCACCGACTTTCAATTGCGCGAGCAAAGGCCCTGGCACCTCCGGCCCGCCGGCGGCGACGAGGATGGCGTCGTAGGGAGCGTGCGCGCTCCAGCCGAGCGTGCCGTCGAAACACTTGACGGTCGCGTTGTAGATACCGAGCTGGCGTATGCGCGCCTGCGCCACGCGCGCCAGTTCGCCGATGCGCTCGATGGCGTAGACCTGCGCGGCGAGGCGCGCGAGCACGGCCGTCTGGTAGCCGGAGCCCGCGCCGATCTCCAGCACACGATCCCTGTCAGTGAGTTCCAGCAGCTCCGTCATGCGGGCGACGATGAAAGGCTGCGAGATGGTTTGGTTGGCGTTGATGGGGAGCGCGTGATCGCCGTAGGCGCGGCCCTGCAAGGCTTCCGGCACGAAGAGGTGGCGCGGCACGGCGCGCATGGCTTCGAGCACGCGCGCGTCCAGTATCCCGTAGTGCTTACGCAGACGGTCAATCATGCGCTCGCGCGGGATGCGGTAATCGTTCAGGGATGTTGCGGGTTGCAGCGGTGCGGAACTCATGTCGTAAATGGTAAATGGTAAATGGTGAATAGTGAATTGAAAAAGACGGTTCGTCCATTCACCATTTACTATTTACCATTCACGAGCTTTGCAGGACTTCGCTCGTGCTGATGTAATTCCAGGTCTCGATGGCCGTCAGCGCGCGGTGGTCCGTCATGTCGCTCTTGAGCGGCGTGACGGAGACGTAGCCCTGCTCTATGGCCTGGTAGTCTGTGCCGTCGGCAGAATTCCAGGCGAAGTATTCCTCGCCGATCCAGTAGTAGGGCTTGCCGCGCGGGTCTATGTGCTCGCTGATGACGGGTCGCGCGTTCTTGAGCCCCTGGCGTGTGACGCGCACGCCCTTGAACTCGCCGCGCGGGAAGTTGATGTTGAGCAGCGTCCCCTCCGGCAATCCTTCCTGCAAGACCTTGCGCACGGCTGTGACGGCGAAGCGCGCGGGCTCTGTGAAATCGAAGTTCTCGCGCGCAACCAGACTGAAAGCTATCCCTGGGACGCCCAGGATGGTCGCTTCCAGCGCTCCGGCGACTGTGCCGGAGTACGTCGCATCGTCGCCCAGATTCCCACCGTGATTGATTCCGGAAACGCAGATGGCGGGCCGTTCGGCTTCGGGGATAATCTTATGCAGCGCGAGCGTCACGCAGTCGGTAGGCGTGCCGTCCACGGTCCAGTGGCGCTCGTCAATCTGGCGTATCCGCAGGGGCCGCGCCAGCGTCAGGCTATGGGACGCGCCGCTCATCTCGGCGGCGGGTGCGACCGTGTACACGTCGCCCACTTCGCGCAGAGCCTCTTCGAGTTTGATGAGGCCGTCCGAGTGTATGCCGTCGTCGTTTGTGAGCAGGATTCGTGTCATCAGAAAAATAAACCGTCCGAACTTGAAGGGGTAGAGTAGCCGCCGCTCCTCCTCGAAATGAGAAGGCGGCGAACATCCTCTACCACCGCACACCTGGACGGTTTACCTGTCGCGCACGGGGAAAGTGTGCGCTGCTTCTATTTGTCGCGCATCGGGCGGCCGCGGCCCTTCTTCTTATTGCGCTTGCGGGCCAGGGCCGACTTGAGCTTGGCCTTCTGTCCCGGCGGCATAAAGAAAGCGTGCTTCTTCGCGTCCTTGATAATCTCTTCGGTCATCACACGGCGTTTGAAGCGGCGCAAAGCGCTCTCGATTGATTCGCCCTGATTCACATTAACTATCGCCATTATCTCTCCATCACAAAAGTTATTTGATTTACGGTATTGAGTTGAACGCTTAAGGGGATGCCTTAAACTACAATTTAACACGCCCCGAACGGTTCCGGTCAAGCGCACATGAACCCCGCGAAGCTCCAACATTCGCAGGGTTCATGCGGTGTTTAGTCTACCGAAGGCGAGCGGGTTTAGGCAACCGGCGCGGCCTCGTTCTCTTTCTTGCGGCCGAGGCCCTTGATCTGAACGGGCGCGTCAACCTTGATGTCGGCCTTCTTCAAGACCATCTCCTGGTAAAGCTTGCGCATCATGGCAGCCTCTTCGTGAGCGGTCTTCGGCCCTTCCATCTCCGGCTTGTTCGGGCGCTGGAGGTCAATCTCGTTGAGCTTGAGCCCGTGCGTCACGTCGTTGAGCGTGACTTCCTTGCCCTTGGCGAAAATCTCGTGGCGGCCATGCTCCTGATACCACTTCGCCACGGTCGCGTTCTGGTGCATGTTCTCGATGATGTTGCGCCAGCCGATGCCCGTGTTGTAGGCGCAGAAGGAGATTTCGCCCTCCTGCGTGCCGTAGGGGATGATGCACATCTCCGTGCGGCGGAAGTCGTAGTTGAACAAATCCTGGAACCACATGCCTGCGATGAAGAGGAAGTTCCAGCGGTCGGAGCGGCGCATCTCAATATCTTGCTCCGTGCGGTCGCCCTCGACCTTGCCGTAGTTCTTGCCGGTCAGGCCGAACGATTTGTCGAACTTCTTGAAGAGCTCGTAGAGCGTGAACTGCGACGGCGACTTATACGGGTTGTAGTGCTTGAGGAGCGCCAGGCCCATCATGATGTTCGACATCCACTTGCCGCGAGCCGCGTCCGTAATCTTCTGCATATCCTTGACCAGCCCCGGAATGTTCAGGAATTCCGGCACCGGATTCATCTCTTTGGTCTCTTTGTCGATCATCACGGCCGTGCCGACACCGCAGTTCGGGTGGCAGCCGCAGGAGACCTGACCCCACTCGGCCTGCGGACCGTGAACCAGGTCAGCGAAGTCCGCGAACGCTCCCATCAGGGAAAGCGGGAACCAGTCGCGCGTCGGCTCGGTGATGCCAACCTGGTTCTTCACGTCGTGCGCTAGGTGCGACAGGGTATAGCGCTGCTGCAAGCGGCGCTGCTCGGTAATCTCCTCGTCGCGCCCGGTGAAGGAAACCGGCTGGAACGAGAGAAACGCAATCTTCTTCGGATTGTCCAGGGCGAAGCGGATGACCGAGCCGACCTGATCGTTGTTGACGCCGTTGACGAGCGTAATCACGAGCACGATTTCCACGCCCGCCTCGTGCAGATTGTTAATCGCGCGCAGCTTGACGTCGAAGAGGTTGCCGACCTGGCGGTGCGAGTTGGCGTCGTTGCCGATGCCGTCGAATTGCAGGTAAGCGTAGCGCAGCCCGGCCTCTGCCGCCTGCTTGGAGAACTCTTTGCTCTTGGCGAACTCGATGCCGTTAGTGGCGCACTGGACCGAGTTATAGCCGACTTTGCGCGCGTATTTGATGGCTTCGATGAAGTGCGGCGAAATCGTCGGCTCGCCGCCCGAGAACTGTACGGACATCTGGCGGCGCGGCTTGATGGTGATCGCGTTGTCCAGAATCTCTTTGACGTCATCGAAGGATAGCTCGTGAACGAAGCCGACCTGGTTGGCGTCCATGAAGCAGGGGTCGCACATCATGTTGCAGCGGTTCGTCAGGTCTACCGTCAGGACCGCGCCGCGGCCAAACTTGACCGTGCTGGACCCGTGGTTGTGCAGCTTCTCGTCGTTGTGCGCCTGTATGTCTCGCCCTGGGAACATGGCCTCGATGTGATTGAGGAACTTGGAGTCAATCGCCATCATGTCCTCGAAGTGGCCGTGCACGGGGCAATCCTTAATCATCCAGATTTCGCCGTCGCGCTCGATGATCTGCGCCTTGATCTCGCCGATCTTCTCGTTAATCAGGACGGAGACGTCCCTTTTGCCGCTCAGGATTTCCTCGCGCGCCTCTATGACGCAGTTCGGGCAAAGGCTGTCGGTCGTGCGCGGCCAGCCGAGCGTGGGCTTGGACTTCTGCCATGATTTCAGCAGCGGCTTGTCAGACCATTTCGGGGTGAAAGACGGATTGGGTTTGTACTTATTGACTGATTGAATGGCATTGAACAAGCCCTTCGCCACGAAGGTCAAACCTCTCTCGGCATGTTTGATGGGTCGCATGAATTTTCCTTCTCCAGATTAAATGTTGCCAACGACGGGTGAAAGCGCCCGAAGGTTATTGCGAAATTAGCGATTCGGAGACGCCAGAAGCCGACGCGGAAAGCAATCTTCGCAAAACGGCAATCTCACAAGAGCAATGACTATGCCGCTTTCAGGCCATTAAGTCAAGTGAGGAAATGATGAGACTTAACCGGAAAGAAGGTCTTTACTCCGGGCTGTCCGGAGGGAGGCCAGCGTAGCACATAGGCTCACTTACCCACATTCAAAGGAGGTCGTGGCATTATGACACCATTCCAACGCTCCTCCCGCGAGAGGGTGGCTTTTCTGACCCTGGCCCCATAAAAATCTCAGGAATTTCGTGGGGTGCGCAGGCGATGAGTAGAGAAGATTGTGGCGCGGCTATCTGGCCGGGGCAAAGTATCCTATGCGCGCCGAGACCTGTTGTGAAGGGTTAGCGGTTTCAACCCGGACGCGCCGGAAACGGCCGTCCCGCACCTTGTTCAAAGGCGTGTAGTAGAGAGCGTACTGGTGGCGCAATTCTTCCGCGACTTCCGCGTAGGTGGCGTCCAATTCGTCAAAGTTCGAAGGCTTATAGAGCCTTCCCCCCGTGGCCGCCGTCAGTTGTGCCAGGTTGCGCTCGCTCACGTCCAGCACGCGCAACCCTTCGCGCAAATCACCTATCCGAAGCTCGTTGAAACGAACGACCGAGGGCGTTGACGAGAGCAGAGAGTCCAGCTCTTCGCGCTTCTTACGGCGCTCTATCTCCGTGTTGCTGACGACGTAGACGGTGGCCTGTGCTTCGAGCAACGCCCGCAGCGCCGCTTCGAGCGTGCTGTAACCGCGCCCGCTGTCTATCCCGTCCGTCAGGACTATGACGGCGTGACGCCCGCGCGCCGGGGCCATTTGCTCGCGCGCCGCCAGCAACAGCGCGTCGTTAAAGCGTGTGAAGACGCCCGGCGTGATACGGCGCAGGGAGCGGCGCAATTGCACACGGTTCTGCGTCCAGTCCTGCAAGAGTTCCACGCGGTCGTCGAATTTAATGAGGCTGATGCGGTCGTCCGCTCCCAACTTTGAAGCGAAGCCTTCGACCGCACGCCGAAAATCGTCAAGGTTAGCCGCCGCGCTCGAAGAGGCATCCACCATCAGGACGACGTCAACGGGCACGTGCCTCAGCGCCAGATCGCTCAAGGGTTGCTCGCGCCCGTCCTCGAAGACGCGAAAGTCATCGCGCGTCAAAGTGGTGACAAGCTGCCCGCCGGCGTCGCGCACGGTCACAGGCAGCATCACTTCCGACGTGCTGACCGAAATCACGTCGCCTTCATCAATCTCCTGCTCGATTGGCAGCGGCGTCGGGGTCGGCTTCGGCGTGCGCTTCGGCATCACCGGCGGCGGCTCTGACGGCAGCGCAGGCTCCTGTGCCAGTACGTAAGACGAGGAAAGAAGGCAAAGCAGCAGGCACGCGTAAAGGTGAGTTCTTCGCCTCTTGTCTTTCGCAAACGTCATCCGACGTACTTCCCTTCCTTCGCCTCAGTCGATCCGGTTATGTCCGCTTAATTCTAGGGCGTGTTGCTCTGGGGCTTGACGCCCGAAGTCGAATCGTCGCTCATGGCGGTGGTCATCGCGGCGATGATGCGGTCGCTGACCCGGCGGCGGCGAAGCTCAGCGAGCTTCGGCGGGGAGAGGTCGAATTCCGCGGGCGAGTTTTCGATGCGGCGGATAATCGTGCCCTCTGAGAAGCCCGCCTCGACCAATTCGACGATTGAATCGTTAGTCAGCGTCGGGGTCTTTTCGAGTTTCGGGGCGGCCCCGGCTTCCGTGGGCGGGCGTATGATGCGAGCGGTCGCGCTGCCGGTCGTCTGCGTGTCGCCACCGCTTGAACCGCCCGCGCCGCGCTGGCGTGTGCGGCTGTTCGAGCCGCCGTTCATGCCGAAGATGTCTGTGCCAGCGCCGTCGCCCGGCTTGCTGCCCTTACCCGCCGGATCGTTGAAGAAGGGATCGCCGCTCCAGTCATCGCTCGCTGCAAACTCGGCGTCAGTGCCGCTGGCGAGCATGGCCAGGATGATGTTCTCGCTAACGCCGCTTCGCTTGAGCTCGATCAAGCGCTCGGGAGAGAGATCAAATTGCGAGGGGCGGCTACGGATGATAACGATGACAGTTTTGTCTTTGAAACCAGCGCGCACGAGTTTGATGACGGAAGCGTTCGTCAGCGGCGCTTCAGTCTTCTGCTGCGCCCGCGCGGGCAGGCTCAAGGCAGAGCAGAGCGCAAAGATGAGGGCTGTCATTACCAGGCGAATCTTCATGCGGGTCTTCCGTCCGAATCAAAAAAGTTTCTCAAGCTACTTAAAAGCCCAAAGAGCGTTACTTTCCCGCCTATCGCAGGCCCGGCGTCTGGGGCGCGGCTTCAGCCATAGCGGGGACGAAAGAGCGGCTCTGCCCGTAGCGTTTGCTGATGCGCTTGACGTAGTCGCGCGTCTCTCTGTATGGCGGCACGTTTCCGCCGTACTTCGCCACGGCCCCTTCACCGGCGTTGTAGCCGGCCAGCACCAGGTCAACGCGACCGTTGAAACTCTCCAGCAACTGCTTCAAATATTTCGTGCCGCCCATGATGTTGTCCGCCGGGTCCATGGGGCGGCGGACGCCAAAGTGTGCCGCTGTGCCAGGCATCAACTGCATCAGGCCGCGCGCGCCTTTAGGACTGACCACCCAGGGCTTGAACTGCGACTCCTGCTCCATGACGCAGAAGATCAGGTAAGGGTCCACGCCGTAACGCGCGCCGTTCTCCCTGATGAGGGCGTCGAACTTCGGATTGCCTGTGCTCCACCCGCGCTCCGTCCAGGAATTCTGCTCGTCCACGGCGCTCACAGCCCGCTCGCGCTCGATTCGCTCAATGCGCGCGCGCTCGATGAAGATGGTGAGCTTCCCGTGCGTGTACCACACGCCCTCGGCCGTTTCGTTGACCGAATCCGCTTCGACGCGCGCCCCGCCGACCAGGTAAATCCAGACGGGCTGTGCCACTGTGCTTCGCTCCGCCTCGCTCACTTCGATAACTTTCCCCAACTGTCCGTCAATAGCTTTCGCTTCACTTCCACTAACACTGTTCCGGACGGCCACCGCCTGGTTTCGCTCGCCCGAGCTCGCCCCGCTTCCCTTCCTGAAGAGCACGCCCTGCACGTTCACCCACGCACCTTCCGCCTCGACGACCGTGTTCTCCTGCCGCGCAGTGCTCTCGGCAGGCGTGCGGGCCAGCAATTCAGGCGACGGGAGCGGAATCATGAGCTCGCTACCGGCCTTGAGTTCCGCCCCGGCGGCGATGCCGTTGAGGGCAGCTATCTCCTCAGCCGTCACGCCGAAGCGGTCCCCGAGCAGGCTCAGGGTGTCGCCCGCGCGCGAACGGATTTTGACCATCCGGCGCGCGCCCGTGCGCTTCGCAGAAGGCTTAACGTGCGCGCGGCTGGCTGTTGGCGATTGTGCCAGTGCGGACGGAACGCCTGCGCAGAAGAGTGCGGCGGCGCTCGACAGGATGACTGCGCGGCGGAGGGGATTTTTTCGGGTCATGGTCTCTCTCACTTTCCTTGCTCTCAAACCTGTAACGGCTCGTCCAGTACGAGGTCGCCCGTCTGACGGGTCGCCGGCGGCTGGTTGGCGAACCCGTGCGACGCGCCGAAGTAGTTGCGCCAGGCCACGTCAATCAGCTTCGGGGTGATTTCGGGCGCGCGTCCCTCGAAGAGGCAAAGGTCCGTCACGCGGTCGAGCAGGTCGCGCGGCTCGCAAGCCTTCATCTGGCGATGCTCGATCATGTAGTTGTTAAGAACGTGGTCGAGGCACGACTGGTCGTACTTGAGGCCGCGCGTGTAGGCCACGCGCTTGAAGATTTCGACGTAGGCCGCGGGCGTCGGAGGCTCGACCCGCGCCCGATAGCCCATGCGCCTCAGGAAAGCCTCGTCGGCCAAATCCTTCTCTTCGAGGTTGGTGGAAAAGAGCACGAGCTGCTCGAAAGGAACTTCGATCTTCTTGCCCGTGTGCAGGGCCAGGTAGTCCATGCGCCGCTCCAGCGGCACGATCCAGCGGTTGAGCAAATCGGTCGGCGCGACGCGCTGGCGTCCGAAGTCGTCTATGACCAGCGTCCCGCCGTTCGACTTCATCTGAAAAGGTGCCTCGTAGAATTTCGCCACGTCGCTCCACACCAGGTCCGTGTTCTCCAGCGTCAGCTCGCCGCCGACGACAACCAGCGGGCGCTCGATGTGTACCCAGCGGCGGTCGTACTCCATCGGCGTCCAGTCTTCGGGCGCGGTGCGATGGCTGTGCGTGTCGTAGACGCGGATGATCTGCCCATCAATTTCTATCGCGTAAGGAATCCAGATTGCGCCGGGGAGCGCCGCGTTGATGCGCTCGGCGACCGCAGTCTTTCCTGTGCCAGGCAGGCCCGTGAGAAAGAGCGAGCGGCGCGAATTAATCACGCATCCGAGCGTTTGCAGCAGAGAGTCCGGCAGCACCAGGTCGCGAAAGGCCGCGCGCACGGTCTCCATGGAGGCGGCGCGCGAGGGGATGGCCTGGAGGCGCATCATGTGCGCGTAGTCTTTGAGTGAGACGGGTGCTGGCCCAGTGTAACCGCACATCGACTGCAAGCGGGCCAGCCGCTCCCAGCCGTGATCCAGCATCGCGTAGCGCGTCGAGCCGGGCGTGGTCTGCAAGCGAACCTCGATCAGCTTCTCGCGGTAGAGCAGTTGCAGCAACTCCTCCGTCACGGTGCGCGGGAGCCGGAGCCTTTCGGCGACCGAGCTGGTCGTCGGGTCCGACAACATCGCCACGTGCTTGAGCGCCAGGTCGCACAAGAAACCTTCCGACACGCCTGTGTCGGCAATCTCTTCCGGCACGGGCGGCCCCATGCTCTCAAGTTCGGTTCGCGTCAGAATATTTGTCTGTGACATGGAAAGTTTCCTTCAAGAAAAATCGGGGGCCAGGAGTCGGGAGTCAGGGGCCGGCAAATGTTTTTGACTGGCCCCCGGCCCCTCTTCTTTAATTTCCGCCGACCGCCGCAGTTTCGCTGCTGAGCGCGAGTTGCGCCGCCTGCGCTTCGCCGACGCGCCCGGCCCGGCGGTAGAGGTCCGCTAGGCGGCGCAGCGCCGTCGTAGAGTTCGGCTGCGCGCGGCGCGCCGCCTCGTAGTGCTTGATGGCCTCGTCCTCACGTCCGAGGCGTTCGAGCATGGCCGCAGTGTTGAGCCTCCCCGTCACTTCGCCGCCCGCGCGCGCGAAGTTCCTGTAGGCGTCGTCGTACTTGCCCAGCCGGCTTTGTGCCAGGGCCAGGTTGTTCAGGATGCGCGGGTCGGTCGGCGCGATCTTCGCGGCGCGTTTCAGTTTATCGACGGCCGCGCGATAGTTGCCGTTCTGGTAGAGCGAGAAGCCCAGGTTGTTGAGCGTCTGTGCGTCGTCGGGCTCGATCTTGATGGAACGGTCGTAAGCCTCTCTGGCGCGGTCGTGCATCCCCTTACGGTCGTAGGCCAGGCCGAGCAGGCTGTGCGCTTCGCCCAGGCGCGGGTCGAGCGAGGTGGCGAGCGAGAGTTCCGTGATGGCTTCGTTGACGCGCCCGGCGGTCAGGTAAGCCCGCCCCTGTGCCAGGTGGTCGCGCGCCGTTCCGGTGGCGGATGGCTTCGCCTCCGCCGGCGTGCGGCTGTCCGCGATGCGGGCGGTCGCAGTGCTCTCGAACTTCTCGACATCCTTTTCGCTGAGGCGTTGCAGCTTGCCGTCGTCTTTGCCTCCGCCGAAGAGGCGGCGGAAGGCACGGAACGGAGAGGTTAGAACTTTAACGACGCGATTGCCTCCCCCTTTCTTCTCGACGTTCTGTCCCGTCTCGGAGCCCGCGTCGCTGACGATGTTGGCGTCCGTCTCTCCATCGCGCCCTGTGGTCTCCGCGCTCCAGAAGGCACTCACGCCGAAGCAGAGTGTGACGGCGATGGCGATGGCGATGATTGTGCGTCTACGCATAGTTCTCTTGAGCCTCCTCTACATGTTGAAGAAAGTGTCCATCAGTGTCAGCATCGCGGGCCCGAGGATGGCGATAAAAAGTACGGGGAAAAGAAAGCAGGCGAGCGGAAAGAGCAGCTTGACGGCGGCCTTCTGCGCGGCCTGCTCGGCGCGCTGGCGGCGCTTGGTGCGCAAACTATCGGAGAAGACGCGGACGGCGCGGGCGATTGACGTGCCGAAGCGGTCCGCCTGGATGAGCATGGCAACGAGGCTGCGAAGGTCGTCAACGCCCGTGCGCTCGGCCAGGTTACGCAGGGCTTCGTCGCGGTCGCGCCCGACTTTGATTTCCAGGTTCGCCAGCTCGAACTCTTCGCTGATGTCCTTGTGTACGTCCTTCAACTCGTCGCTCACGCGCACCATCGCGGCGTTGAGCCCGAGTCCGGCCTCAATCGAAACGACCATCAGATCGAGCGCGTCGGCCAGACCCCAGCGGAGGCGCAGCTTTCGCCCCTTAATCAACTGATCCAGGACGAAGCGCGGCATGAAGAAGCCGAGCATGAAAGCGGCCATGAACCAGACGATCGCGCTGTTCAAGGGCCAGGCCAGGAAGACGAAGACGATGGCGACAGCCCCTGGAAAGAGCACGAGCGAGGTTAGCTGAATCGCGCGGTAGATGACGGGCGCGACAGCCGAGCGGAAGCCCGCGTGCATCAGCAGCTTCTGAAGCTTCCGCGCCTCGGCCGCCGACGGAGGCGCTAGACGATGAAGCGGCGCGGCAATGCGCTCGGCGAGGTCCGTCACAGGACTCTCATCGTTGAGGGCGACCGCCGCGGCGCTCTGTGCCGCCCCGGCCTGCCCCAGCTTCTTGAGCCGCTCGGTCGCCGCGCTCTGCGGACGGTAGACCAGCCAGTACAGGGCCATCACGCCGAACGTGATGCAGACGAAAGTGGAGATGGTGATGATGAGCAGCATAGCAGTGGTCGGTGGCCGGTGGTCAGTGGCCAGTGAAATCAGTTTGTAACTGACCACCGGCCACTGACCACTGACCACTAGATTTTGATTCTCAATATCTTTCTCACGATGAGCATGCCGCCGATTTGCAGGGCGATGGCTATGTAAATCAGCCTGTGGCCGCGCGGGTCTTTCCAGAGGATGCTCATGTATTCGGGGTTCATGGCCGTGACGGCGGCGGCGACGCCGAGGGGCAGGCCGCACAGCAACCAGGCCGACAAGCGCGAGCTGGTCGTCAGGGTTTTCAAATCGCCGAGGATGCGGAAGCGTTCGCGAATCGTGTAGGCGACCTTCTCCAGAATCTCAGCGAGGTTGCCGCCCGTCTCGCGCTGAATTAAAACGGCAGTGACGCACAGCCTAAGGTCCAGAACTGGGACGCGGTGCGTCAGATTCTCCAGCGCGAGTTTCAGCGAAAGGCCCAGGTTCTGTTCCTCATAAGTCTTGCGGAACTCTTTCGAGATGGGCTCCGGCATCTCAATCGAAACCATGTGCAGGGCTTCCGAGAAGGCGTGACCCGCGGAGAGCGCACGGCTCATCAGCTCCAGGGCGTCCGGCAGGTGCTCCAGAAACTTGTCAAAGCGCTTCTTACGTTTCCAGAAGACGTGGATGAAAGGAATCACCGCGCCGAGGAGCCCGCAGCCCAGAATAATCAGCAGCGAGAAGGTGAGCATCGAGGCGGCCAGGCCAGCGAGCATCCCCGCCATCAGCGAAAACATGATGAGGCGCGTGACGGTGATTTCCAGGTCGGCCTGATCCAGCACGCGCTTGAGTCGCGTCGCAACCTGCAACTGTATGAGCGTGCGGTTGAGCCACGGAATCTCGCTCATCAACTCCTGGCGCGCGAGCAGGACTTCGACATCCTCTGTATGCGCCGAATGGAGCAGGGCCTCCGAGAGGCGTTGTTGCAGGCGCGCGCGCTTGGCGTCGGAGCTGCGGGTCGCCAGCAGATAGGCCGCGAGCACCATGAAGAGGCAGAAGACGAAAACCAGAAAGGAGATCAGCATGATTAGTTTACATCTCCTCCAGAAGCTGTCTCGGGAGCTGAAGCCCGTAGGCCTTGAGTTTTTCCGCAAACCGCGGGCGGATGCCTGTGGCGCGGAAGCGGCCGATGACCTTGCCGGTCGGGTCGATGCCGGTGCGCTCGAACTGGAAGATTTCCTGCATCGTGATGGTGTCGCCTTCCATCCCCGTTATCTCGGAGATGGAAGTGACGCGGCGCGTGCCGTCCGACAGGCGCGCGACCTGTAGGACGAGGTCGAGCGCTGAGGCTATCTGCTGGCGCATCGCGCGCTCAGAGAGCCGCATGCCGGTCATCTGAATCATCGTCTCTAAACGTGAGAGGGCGTCGCGTGGGGTGTTGGCGTGAATCGTCGTCAGGCTCCCGTCATGGCCGGTGTTCATGGCTTGCAGCATGTCTATGGCCTCGCCGCCGCGGACTTCGCCGATGACGATGCGGTCCGGGCGCATACGCAGGGCGTTGCGCACCAGGTCGCGCTGCGTGACTTCGCCCCGGCCCTCAATGTTGGGGGGCCGCGTCTCCAGCCGAACGACGTGCGGCTGCTGCAACTGCAACTCGGCCGAGTCCTCGCTGGTGACGATGCGCTCATCCTCCGGAATGTAAGCCGAGAGCGCGTTGAGCAAAGTGGTTTTGCCCGCGCCTGTGCCGCCGGAGATGAGCAGATTCAGTCGCGCCCTGACGCACATCTCCAGCATCTCGGCAATCTCGCGGGTCAGCGCGCGGTTATCTATCAGCGCACTCATCCTGAGCGGCTCCGAGCCGAAGCGGCGAATGGAGAGGACGGGGCCGTCAATCGAGAGCGGCGGGATGATAGCGTTGACGCGCGAGCCGTCCTGCAGGCGCGCATCCACCATCGGCGAGGACTCGTCTATGCGGCGACCCACGGAGGAGACTATGCGCTCGATGACGCGCATCAGGTGCTCGTCATCTTTGAAGGCGACGTCGGTGGCTTCCAGCTTGCCGCGTCGCTCTATGTAAATCTTGCGGTGCGAGTTGACCAGGATGTCCGAGATGGTCGGGTCGGCCAGAAGCGGCTCAAGCGGCCCCAGGCCGAAAAGCTCGTGGCGCACTTCGTTGACCAGCCGCTCGCGCTCGATGGTGGAGAGCGGCATAGCCTCCGTGGCCAGCACGCCTTCGGCCAAGCGCGACACTTCCGTGTAGACCTGCTCGGGCGACATCGCGCCGAGCTTGGTCAGGTCCATGCGGTTAATCAGCGCGCGATGGAGCCTGGACTTCATCTCCTGAAATGAGTGCTGGGTGTTAGCCGCTTCCTCGGCGGCGGCAAAGCCTGCGCCCGCCGGGTTGTTTTCTCTGATTAATCTTTCGCGAAGTGCCATATGTTCACCATTTCCGATTTCCGATTTCCGATTGCGGATTGCGGATTAAAAAGAAAGACCGTTCTTAAATCCGCAATCCGAAATCCGCATTCCGCAATTTTTCAGACTTTCTCCAGAGTCGCGCGCAGGTCTACGTTCGGTTGCGGCGCGGCGCTGCGTTTGAAAAGGCCGCTCCAGATTTTCTTGCGTTGCGGCTCCACGGCCGTCGCCGTCTGCACGGACTGGCCCAGGATGGCGGCGACGATGCGCCTGATCTCGCCGGCGATTTTCGACGAGGGCTCGGCCTGGACGAGCGGCTGCCCGAGGTTGATGGAAGTCACGGCCGTCTGGTAATCGCTGGTCACAAAGCCCGTCACCTTCTCTCTCAGGAATCTCTCGACCTGCTGAAGGTCCAAATCGATCTGCTTGCTCCAGCGGTTGACGATGATGCGGACCTTGTTGCGCGGGTAGCCGAGCCGGTCGAAGATTTCGAGCGCCCGCTGCGCGCTGCGGATCGAAGGAATGTCCAGTGTCAGGACGAGCAGGATGTCGTCCGCCTGGTCGAGCGCCGCCAGGGTGATGGCGTCGAACGTGTGCTGCGGGTCGAGCACCACGTACTCGTAAGCCTCGCGGACGCGCTCCAGCGCCTCGAAGACGTGCTCCGGCTCTATGTCGTCGGCAGAGTCTGCCTCGCGCGGCGCGGCCAGCAGCAGGAGGTTCGACGAGTGCGGCGTGATGTAGCTGGCGAGCAGGGAGTCGTCCATGCGCGCGCGGTTCTCGACCATGTCGGCGATGGAGTATTTCGGGTCAACGCCGAGGAAGAGCGGCAGATCGCCCGCCTGCAAGTTGAGGTCAACCAGGACGGTGGGCGCGTTCAACGCCGCGGCCACGTTCGTGGCAATGAAGGAAGTGCCGCAGCCGCCCTTGCTGGAGAAGACGGCGATCATGCGTCCCTTCTTTCGCGGCGCGGCCTTCTGCCCGGCGCAGAATTCCGCCGTCCGGTCAATCACCGTCTTGAACTCGTCGGCGATGACGGGCAGGCGCAGGAACTCGCGAGCGCCTGAACGCATACTGCGTAAGATAAGGTCGGGCGAAGCATTGCGCGCCGCCGAGATGATGGCGGTCTGCGGGCTCTCCACCGCGAGCTTTTCAATGAGCTTGAGCGCCTGCTCGGAATTGGCCGCCGACATGGTGATGACGACCGCGTTGGGGCGCAGATTTTTAATCTCGGCGGAGACCTGCTCGGCATCGTCGCCGCCCGCCAGCAGGCGAGCGCGAGAGTCCGTTGCCAGGGCTGCACGGAGTTCCTTGAAAGTGTCGAGGCCCGTGCTCAGGATGACGAAGGTAATCATAATCAGTGGTCAGTGGTCAGTGGTCGGTGGCCAGTGGTCAGTAAGCGGGAGCCAGTTATCAGAGTTCTTAACTGACCACCGACCACTGACCACTGATCACTATAAGTTTGGCGGGACGAGGCCCGCATTTTCGCCCGTCAGCGTAGTTCTGTAGTCGGGCATTGAGATCGTCGTTCCGATGACGGGAATGATGAACTTGAATTGGTAGCCGGTGATGCTCACGGAGACTGTGCCAGCCCCGAGGCCGAAATTCGAGTACTGCACCTGGACGTTGGCCGTCGTCAGGTTTTCCAGCAGGGGCTTGTCGCCGCCCGCCGGGTCGCCGTAGACGACTACGTTCTTGACCGCTGCGTCCTCGCCCGTCGTGTGGTTGACGGCGTAGCGCGCGCCGCGACGGGCCGCATCCGCGAGCGCGTTGTGCGTCCAGAGAACGCGGCCGAACTCTATGACGCCGAACATCGCCGTCAGGAAGACGGTCGCGCCGATGGCGAACTCAACGAGCGTCGCGCCCTTCTCATTTTTTCTTTCCCGTCGGCGAGTCATAGTTCCTACCCTCTTCAGCTAGAGCAGCGGTTGCGTCAGTAGATACCGCATCGTCATGCTCGGTTTGACGTCAACGTTGAGCGAGAGCGACGGCATGTTGAGCATCTTGCCGAGGTCGAAGGCCGGCTGGTACTTGTAGCCGGAAATCTCCACCGTCACAGTCTGCGGCACGGTCAGGCTGCCGCCTGTGCGCGTGACGATGACATTCCCCGGAGTCAGTCCCTTGACGACGGGTGTGCCAGTGCCAGTCGGGTTCCCGTAGACGACTATGTTTTTGGCAATCGTGTCTTCTTGCGCGCTGGTCTTCGCAGAGATCAGGTAGCGCGCTCCGGCGCGGGTCGCCTTGGAGAGCGTCGTGTATTCGTAGAAGTAACGCCCGAACTCTGCGACCGCGCCGAACATAAACATGAAAATGGGGAGGATGATGGCCAGCTCGACGAGCTGTGCCCCGCGCTCTTCGCACCCGAAGCGTTTTAATCCGCGAGCTATCTTCATCTGCGCTTCTCCCATTGCCGCCCCCTTCGATAAACCGTCCGCAGACCGTGCGGCCCGGACCTGGGGCCGTGCGTGATTATTTGTAGAGCACCGGAATCGCCAGCAAAGGATTGCCTGGGCCGCCGGCCGGGTCGAAGCCCGCGCCGCCGATGACGATGCGGTCGCCTATGTACTCGGCCTCTATGTCGCCGCCGTTGCCTTGTCCGGCCTTCGTCCGCAGGAAGAATGCGCCGAAGCGATCAAAGCGCACGGTGTTGCGTCCCTGGTCGTACTCATCCTTCTTGATGATAGGAATCAGGACGATGCGGCGACCGGGCACGCCCGTGTGCGACGGAGCCTCAGTTGCCGTGCCGTCGCGGTACTGAGCGTAGGTGATGCCCTCTTTGATGTTGGTGTCGGGCGGTTGAGTGGACGGGTCGAGCTGGGCGCTGTAATCGTCGAAGCGCGAGTTGATGCCCGCCCTGACCGGGCCGGAGTTGACGCCCGGCTTGGTGTCCACCTCGAAGACTCCGCCCGGTCCGGCCGGGACGTTGACGCCGCTGGCGATGCCTATGCGGACGTCGCTGCCGCCGCTGCCTGCCACCGCCAGGACCTGGTAGTTACCCGGCGAGACGCTGTTCTGCGGCGCGGCGCGAATCGTGTAGACGTTGCCCGGCGTCATCGGCACGTCATAGTCGATGACCGAGAGCGGAATCCACCCGATGAAAGTGTTAGGCGGAACGGACATCCCGGCGACTGCCTTCGCAGACATGTCGCGCGAGCTGCCCAGGATCATCGTCGCGAAGGTGATGCCGACGGGGGAGTTGGGCGTCGTCACCTGTATGAAGCGTATGTCCTTAGGCGCGGCAGCGGCCGTCGCCTCGCTCACATACGGCCCGTCCAGGTTGATGCTGAAGAGCACGTTCGAGCGGGGGAAGACGACGCCCGTTTTATTGAACTGGTACTTGTTCATCTCGGCCACGGCGCGGTCCGTGGCCTCTTCTATGCCCGCGCTCGAAGAGTTAAGCGCGGAGGTTCCGGCCAGCGCCGCAGCGTCCGCGGCGTTCTGCAACTCTGTCTTCGTCAGGTACAGGCGGCTGACGTCAATGCCGAGCCCCACGGCGAGGAGGAGGGTCAGCATACCGATTGTCGCGGTCGCCAGGACTGACCCACGCTCACCTTTTCTATTCGTCCGACT